>JBBISD010000043.1:0-22653 GCA_037441485.1 Burkholderiales bacterium | reverse complement strand
TGAGCTTGTTGCGCCGCGCCTCCAGGTCTTCCTGCGAGCCCTGGTAGCTGCGCTCGAGCGCCTCCTTGAGCGCGCGCTCCTTGGCGCGCCGGTCCTTGGCGCGCTGCTTGGGATTCATCTTCTCGGCGACCTGCACGCCCGGATCGACGGCGTCATCGCGCGCCTCGGGCACCGCGTCGGCGCCGTCGGCCGCCGGATCGGGGCGGGGCGCCTTGGCCTTGGCGACCGGCGCCGGGGCCTTGCCCTGGGCCTTGGGCGCCGGGGCGGCCGCCTTGGCGGCGGCACCCGCCACGGGCGCCTTGGCCGCGACGGCGTGGCCGGCGGCGAGCTCGGCCTTGGGCGCAGGCTTGGCGGCTGCGACCGTCTTCTTGGCCGCACTCACCGTCTTGAGTGCGGATACCTTCTTCTTGGGCACTGGTGCCGTCTTGGCTTTGGTCATAAAGCGGTCCCTAATGGCATTACCCGGTGGCCGTCGGATGTCGGCCACCGAAACGATTGGCACTCACCAACCTGGTTTGAAAGCGATCGAGCAAGGACACGAGATTGGCAGGCGCGCGCCGGGCCGAGGCACCCCCTGCCGGTGGCCCGCCACGACGACGACCCACGACATGAGTAGACCCGTGCGACGGAACCGGGTTCCGCGCCAGGGACCTCGAACCAGACTGCCGATAATCCAACCTGACTGATGCGCCGCTTCTGGGCGCGTGGGAGGCGCTGGCCTCCGGGCAATGCGCGACTCGCTCGATGGCGACCGCGATGCAGGGCGGGATTCTACCAGAAAAACAGGCCTTTGGACGCCTATCTTTGCCGGTCCGGCCGCTCAGGCCGCCGGCCGCCGCGCCTGCTTGAGCGCCGCCAGCTGGCCGGCCAGCGCGCGGTAGCGCTCCCGCGCGGCGTCCGACATGTCCTCGCTGGCTATTCGGTCCATTTCGCTGCGCACCCGCTCCTCCTCGATGGCCACGAAGCCGGCCCGCAGCTCTTCCTTGGCCAGCGACTCGTCGTCCTCGCCGTGCAGGTCGCGGGCCGCCAGTGCCCGGTAGACCTCGATGTACTGGCTCTGCGACAACGCTTCGAGCACGGCACCGCTGTGCGCGCTGGCGGCGCTGGTGCCGGCCCGCCAGACCTCGGCCAGCTGGCGATCGAGGTCGGCATCGCCGTCCACGGCCAGGGCGGCGATCTGGGCGTTGAATTCGCGCGCCAGCCCCGGGAAGGCCAGCAGGCGCTGCAGCAGCCGCTGCTTTAGGCTCTCGACCTCCTTGACGGCCCGCCCCGCGGGCCGGCCCTGGTCCTCGCGCGCAGGCGGCAGCCGGCGCCAGGGCGTCAGCCCGAACAGGGTCTCGATGTCCTGCGCCGGCGTGCGCGTGGCCTCGCCCAGCGCCCGCACGAGCTGCATGCGCAGCGCGCCCGTGGGCATCGATTCGAGCAGCGGACGGGCGGCGGCGACCGTGGCCGCGCGGTCCTCGGGCTGCTCCAGGTCGCGCCCCTCGCCGACGCAGCGCAGGAACCACTGCGACAGGCTCAGCGCGCGCGCCAGCTCGGACTCGACCGCACCGGCGCCGTGGGCCTGCAGCAGGCTGTCGGGGTCCTCGCCCTCGGGCAGCAGCACGAAGCTGGCGCGCCGGTCGTCGCCTATCACCGGCAGCGTGGCCTCCAGCGCGCGGCGCGCGGCCTTGCGGCCGGCGGCATCGCCGTCGAAGGCGAAGATGACGTTGGACGTCAGGCGGAACAGGGTCGTGACGTGGTGCGCGGTGACCGCCGTGCCCAGCGCCGCGACGGCTTCGCCAAAACCGCCCTGCGCCAGCTGGATCACGTCCATGTAACCCTCGCAGACGATGACCCGCCCGCGCCGGCGGATGGCCTCCTGCGCCTCGTACAGGCCGTAGAGTTCCTGGCCCTTGTGGTACAGCGCCGTTTCCGGCGAGTTCAGGTACTTGGGTTCGGAGGCGTCGAGCACCCGGGCACCAAAGCCGATCACGCTGCCGCGGCGGTTGCGGATCGGATACATCACCCGGCCGCGAAAGCGGTCGTAGCGCTTGTTCTCCTCGCCGGTGATCACCAGTCCGGCATCGACCAGGCGCGGATCGTTGTAGTTGTCGAACGCACCCTTGAGCGCCTGCCAGTTGTCCGGCGCGTAGCCCAGCGCGTAGCGGGCGGCCGTCTGGCCCGTCAGGCCGCGCGACTTGAGGTAGTCGATCGCCACCGGCGCCTCCTTGAGCTGCCGGCGGTAAAAATCGGCCGCCTGCTGCAGCACCTCGGACAGCCCCCGGCTGTGGGCGGCCTCCTGGCCGCTGCGCACGCTTTCCTGGGGCACGGTCAGTCCGACCGACTGCGCCAGTTCCTGGATGGCCTCGACGTAGCTCAGGCCGCGGTGGTCCATCAGGAAGCCGACCGCCGAGCCGTGCGCGCCGCACCCGAAACAATGGAAGAACTGCTTGGTCGGGCTGACAGTGAACGACGGCGTCTTTTCCCCGTGGAAAGGGCACAGGCCCAGGAAGTTCTGGCCGCCCTTCTTGAGCGCGACATGGCGGCCGACGACATCGACGATGTCGACGCGCGCCAGCAGATCGAGGATGAAGCCCTGGGGAATCACGCGGCGATTATCCGCCCTGGCGCGCCGCGGGACACGCCGGGCGCACGGATCCGGCGCTAGCCGGCGATGCGCGCCTTGACCAGGCCCGACACCCTGGACATGTCGGCCCGGCCGGCCAGCCGCGGCCTGAGCAACGCCATGACCTTGCCCATGGCGCTGGCCGCCAACGGCGCGCCGCCGGCCACCTCGGCGATCGCCGCGTCGATGGCCTGCAGCACCGCGGCCTCGTCCAGCGGCTGGGGCAGGTAGGCCTGCAGCAGGTGCAGTTCGGCCGTCTCCTTTTGCACGAGGTCGTCGCGCCCGGCCTTGCCGAACTGTTCGATCGAGTCCTTGCGCTGCTTGATCAGCTTTTCGATGATGCCCATGACGGCGGCGTCGTCGACGGCGACGCGCTCGTCGACTTCCTTCTGCTTGACGGCCGCCAGCAGCATGCGGATGGCGCCCAGGCGCTCGGCCTCGCGCGCACGCATGGCCGCCTTCATGTCCTCGGTGATCCGGTCCTTCAGGTTCTGGGCTTGGCTCATGGCGTTCATACCTCCGGCATCCGACGCGTATCGAGCCGGCGGCCGGGCGGGACGGCCCGGCCGGCGCGGCAAACAAAAGGCGCGCTCACGGCGCGCCTTGTACCGCGGTGCGCTGCCGCCCGGCATCCGGACCGCAGGCATCGCCAGCGTGTGCTGCAGCGCGCCCGGCCGCAACCGGGCGCCAGGTGGTTCAGTACAGCTTCTTGGGCAGCATCTGGCTGCGCAGGCGCTTGAAATGCCGCTTGATCGCCGCCGACTTCTTCCGCTTGCGCTCGGTCGTGGGCTTTTCGTAGAACTCGCGCGCCCGCAGTTCGGTCAGCAGACCGCTCTTTTCGATCGTGCGCTTGAAGCGCCGCAGGGCAACCTCGAAGGGCTCGTTTTCCTTGACTCGTATCGTCGGCATCAATCGCTCTCAAGAACCGGATTCAACAGCGCCCGCCGGCAGTCCCCGGCACGGACCGTGGGCAAGCAACGCCAGGCGGCGCACGAAAGCCTTAAAGTATATCCCAGTCGCCACGCATATGCCAGTGGCGGCCGCAACCGCGGAGACCGAGGATGCTACGCCGCCCCTACCGGGAAATTGATGTATTTACCGCCACCGCATATCGCGGCAATGCGCTGGCCGTGGTGGTCGACGCCACCGGCCTGGCCACGGAGCAGATGCAGCAGTTCGCCCGCTGGACCAACCTGAGCGAAACCAGCTTCCTGTTGCCCCCCAGCGACGCCCGGGCCGACTACCAGGTGCGCATCTTCACGCCGTCCAGCGAGCTGCCGTTCGCCGGCCACCCGACCCTGGGCAGTTGCCATGCCTGGCTGGCGCAGGGCGGCAAGCCCCGGCAGGCCGACGAAATCCTCCAGCAATGCCCGGCGGGCCTCGTCCGGCTACGCCGCACCGGCACGCAGCTGGGATTTTGCGCGCCGCCGTTGCGGCGCGCGCCGGTCGATCCGGGCCTGCTGTCCGAGGTGACCCGCGCGCTGGGGCTGGCGCCCCAGAGCGTGCGCCATTCCCAGATGCTGGACAACGGTCCGGGCTGGCTGGGCCTGGTCATCGACAGCGCCGCCACCGTGCTGGCGCTCGAACCCGACCACACGCGCCTGAAGAAGCTGGCCAACGTCGGCCTGATTGGCCCCTACGGCACGACGGCGACGGGCGCGGGCGCGCCCGACTTCGAAGTGCGCGCCTTCGCCGATCCGCAGGACATCGCCGAAGACCCGGTGACGGGCAGCCTGAACGCCGCGCTGGGCCAGTGGCTGATTCCCGCGGGCCTGCTGCCCAGTCGCTACCTCGTGTCCCAGGGAACGCGGCTGCAGCGCGCGGGTCGGGTGACGGTCGAGGCCTGCACGCAAGCCACCGAGGTCTGGATCAGCGGCGACTGCGTCAGCTGCGTCGAGGGCACCGTGCTGCTGTAGCCCGGGCGCGGCCTGCGCCAGGGCGCCGCTACACTGGCGCCATGCGGGTGCTGGGAATCGAATCCTCGTGCGACGAGACCGGGGTGGCGCTGTACGACAGCGACAGCGGTGCGCTGACGCACGCCCTGCACTCGCAGATCGACCTGCACCGCGCCTATGGCGGCGTGGTGCCGGAGCTGGCGTCGCGCGACCACGTGCGCCAGCTGCTGCCGCTGATCGACACGGTCCTGGAGCAGGCCCGGTGCCCGCGCGACGCCATCGACGCCGTCGCCGTCACGGCCGGCCCCGGCCTGGCCGGCGCCCTGCTGGTGGGTTGCGGCGTGGCCAGCGCGCTGGGCTATGCGCTGGACCGCCCGGTGATTCCGATCCACCACCTCGAGGGCCACCTGCTGTCGCCGCTGCTGGGCGCGCCGGCGCCCGAATTTCCGTTCGTCAGCCTGCTCGTCTCCGGCGGCCACACGCAACTGCTCAGCGTCCAGGCACCCGGCCACTACACGCTGCTGGGCGAGACGCTGGACGACGCCGCCGGCGAGGCCTTCGACAAGACGGCGCAGATGCTGGGTCTGGGCTATCCGGGCGGACCGGAGGTGTCGCGCCTGGCCGAATTCGGCACGGCGGACGCGGTGCGCCTGCCGCGCCCGATGCTCGAGAGCCCGAGCCTGGACATGAGCTTCAGCGGCCTGAAGACCGCAGTGCTCACGGCCGTGCGGCGCCTGGACAATACCTGCGCCCAGGCGCGCGCCGACCTGGCGCGCGCGTTCGTCGACGCCGTGGTGGAGGTGCTGACCGCCAAAGCGGTCACCGCACTGGCGCGCACGGGCCTGCGGCAGCTGGTGGTGGCCGGCGGCGTCGGCGCGAACCGGCAATTGCGCGCAGCCCTGGACGCCGCCGTCGGCGCGCGCGGCGGACAGGTGTTCTATCCGCCGGCGGCGCTGTGCACCGACAATGGCGCGATGATCGCGTATGCCGGCTTCGTCCGCCTCACGGCCATGGGAAGCGCCGCGCGGGAAGCCGCATGCCAGCCGATCAAGGTGCGGCCGCGGTGGGATCTTTACCGCCTGGGGTGAGCATTGTGGTCTTGCCGCCGTCACCCCGGCCCATGGCCCGCGCCGCGTAGCGCCCGGTTGCTGCCGTGTCGCGAGGCGGTGCTTCGCCAAGCCCCGACGCGGCCCCGCGGAAGCGGGGGAACGGTGCAGCGGAAGCGCGCCCGGGCCCGTCAGGCTTCCGGGGCCGGCGGCGGCACGGCCGAGGCGGCGCGCGCGCCGATCTTCGATTCGGTGCCCGCTATAAGCTGCGAGAAATTGCGCCGGTGGCGCCAGATCAGGAACGCGGCCATCAGCGCCACCGCGCCGCGCGCACCCGGCGGCGCCGCGATGCCGCACAGCGCCAGCGCCGCCGACAGCGCGCTGACGACCGAGGCCACGGACGAATAGCGGAACAGCACGGCAATCACCAGCCACAGCAGGCAGGTTCCAATGCCGACGACGGGCACCAGCGCGAGCAAGGTGCCCAGGAAAGTGGCGACACCCTTGCCGCCGCGAAAGCGCAGGAAGACGGGAAACAGGTGGCCGGCGAACGCCGCCGCGCCGGCCCAGGCGGCGAGCTCCGGGGGCAGGCCCAGCGCGGCGCCGCCCGCCCGGCACAGCAGTACCGCCACCGCACCCTTGGATGCATCGCCCAGCAGGGTGAGCAGCGCGGCCAGCTTGTTGCCGCTGCGCAGGACGTTGGTGGCGCCCGGATTGCCCGAGCCGAAGCCGCGCGGGTCGGGCAGGCCGAAGAGGCGGCTCATCACCACGGCAAAAGGGATCGAACCCAGCAGGTAGGCCGCCAGCAGCACCAGCGCGAGCATCACGGGCGATGCCGGTGCAGCGGCCGTCATGCGCTCTTGGCGCCCGCCGGCGCGGCGACCGATCCGCCGGCAGCGCCGGCGCCCAGGCCCTTGGGCAGCGGAAAGACGATGTCCTCGACCACGCCATCGACGGGCCGCACCGACGTAGCGCCCAGCTGGCGCAGGCGCGCGGCGACCTCCTGGACGATGACCTCGGGCGCGGAGGCCCCGGCGGTGAGCCCGATGCGCCGCTTGCCGGCGATCCAGGCCGGATCGACGCCCGCGGCATTGTCGACCAGGTAGGCGGGCACTCCCATGCGCTCGGCGACCTCGCGCAGGCGGTTGGAATTGGAGCTCGATGCGCTGCCGACGACGATCATGACGTCGACCTGGGGCGCGATGAGCTTGACCGCGTCCTGGCGGTTCTGCGTGGCGTAGCAGACATCGGCGCGCTTGGGCTCGACGATGTCGGGAAAGCGTGCCTTGAGCGCGCCGATGATGGCGCTGGCATCGTCGAGCGACAGCGTCGTCTGGGTCACGTAGGCCAGCGCCGCCGGATCGGCGACGCGCACCTGCGCGACATCCTGGACGGTCTCCACGAGATGGATGCCGCCGTCGGCCTGGCCCATCGTGCCCTCGACCTCGGGGTGGCCCTTGTGGCCGACCATGATCACCTCGCGGCCCTGCTCGCGCATCCGGGCGACCTCGACGTGCACCTTGGTCACCAGCGGGCAGGTGGCGTCGAACACGTGCAGGCCGCGCTGCTGCGCATGTGCCTTGACGGCGCGCGACACGCCGTGGGCCGAGAAGACCACGGTCGCCCCCGCCGGCACCTGTTCCAGGTCGTCGATGAAGACGGCGCCCTTGGCGCGCAGGTCCTCGACGACGAAGGTGTTGTGGACGATCTCGTGGCGCACGTAGATCGGCGCGCCGTGCATCTTGAGCGCGCGCTCGACGATCTCGATCGCCCGGTCGACGCCGGCGCAAAACCCCCGCGGCTGTGCCAACAGAACTTCCATCGCCGTGCTTCCTTCTTTTGCGGCCAGGGCCGGCGGCCCTCGCCTTGCCGGGAGTGCCGCCGGGCCCGCCGCCCGGACGGCCGCTCAGAGTATGCCGATTACCTGGACCTTCAGGTGCAGGTCGCGCCCGGCCAGCGGATGGTTGAAATCGACCACCGCACTGTCCTCGTCGCACCGCGCGAGGATACCGCGCAGCGGCAGGTCGCCGGCGAAGTCCAGCGCCACCGTCTCGCCCGGCGCATAGACCAGTTCCGGACCGCACTGTTCCTCGAGCTGCTCGCGATCGAGGGTGTAGAGCAGCTCGGGATTGTGCGCGCCGTAGGCCTCGGCCGCCGGGATCTGCACGTCGAGCCCGGCGCCCTCGTCCAGGCCCAGCAGGCGCCGCTCGATATCGGGCGACCACTGCCCCACTCCCATCTGCAGCGTTGCCGGCGCGGCGCCGAAGGTATTGACTAGCTCCCGCTCGACGTCGTCGACGACCACGGACATGCGGTAATGCAAGGTGACATGCGAATCGGCTTGAATGCTGGGCATCGCCCCGATTCTATCCAACGGCGGCGCCGGGGGCACGGCGCCGCGGTGCTCGCGCGGTGAGTATCCGGCACTGGCCGGCCTCGGAGCGGCCGCGGGAGCGGCTGCTCGCCCAGGGCGCCGCCGCGCTGAGCGACGCCGAACTGCTCGCGCTGCTGCTGGGCAGCGGCGTGCCGGGCTGCTCCGCCCTGGACAGCGCCCGCGCCGCGCTGCAGCAGCTCGGCGGCGTGCGCGCGGTGCTCACCGCGGGTCCCGACGCGGTCGGCACCCTCCGGGGCTGGGGCCCGGCGCGCTATGCGCGCCTGCAGGCGGTGCTGGAACTGGGCAAGCGTCTGCTGCGCGAGGAAACGCGCCACGGCGACGCGCTGGACTCGCCGCAGAACGTGCGCCGCTACCTGGGCATGGCGCTGGCCCAGACCGCCCACGAGGTCTTCGCCGTGCTGTTCCTGGACGCCCAGCACCGGCTGATCTGCTGCGACGAGATGTTCCGCGGCACCCTGACGCAGACCGCCGTGTACCCGCGCGAGGTGGTCAAGCAGGCGCTGCGCCACAACTGCGCCGCGGTGATCCTGGCGCACAACCATCCGTCCGGCGTGGCCGAGCCCAGCCGGGCCGACGAGGCCCTCACGCGCGCGCTGCAAAGCGCACTGGCGCTGGTCGACGTGCGCGTGCTGGACCACATCGTGGTCGCCGGCAGCCGCAGCGTCTCGTTTGCCGAGCGCGGCCTGCTCTAGGGCCGCGCTCGCCACCCGGGGCGGCGCGGCGGCGCCCCGCGGCGCTCGGAAATCGACGATGAGCCCGGCGCCCAGGACACCGGCCGTGCCGTTGTTGTTCTGCGCTCCGCCCACGGCGGTAATCCTCGAAGGACAGGCGCAGCGCGCACTTGGGCAGGAAGTCGAACTCGATGCCGGCGCCGGCGCTCACGCTCGTCCTGTCCAGCGACGAGTTCGCGGCCACGTATCCCGGCGGCGCCGAAACGCTCAGCCGGGTGCTGGCCACGCCCTTGCCCTTGAAACTGCCGCCGCCGGGCCGGCAACTGGAATTTTGGCGCCGCTTGGGATAAAATCGCAGGCTTTGCTCGATGGCCCCCGCACGGCGGCCCGGCACCGCATCGTATCCTGGGCCCTGCTGCGGCGCGCTCGCAAGCAGGTACGCAAGTACGGGTACGGAAACGAGTACCGAATCACAAGGACGGAATCATGGCCCGCGTTTGTATCGTCACCAAGAAGCGCCCGATGGTCGGCAACCGCGTCTCGCACGCGAACAACAAGACCAAGCGCCGCTTCCTGCCGAACCTGCAGTACCGCCGCTTCTGGCTCGAAGACCAGAAGCGCTGGATCCGCCTGCGCATCACCAATGCCGCGCTGCGCACGATCGACAAGCTGGGCATTGAAACCGTCCTGGCCGATCTGCACGCCAAGGGCGAGCTGTAAAAGCATAAAGAGGACGAAAAATGGCTAAAGGCGGGCGCGAGAAGATCAAGCTGGAGTCGTCGGCAGGCACCGGCCACTTCTACACTACAAGCAAGAACAAGCGGACCAAGCCGGAAAAGCTCGAGCTGATGAAGTTCGACCCGGTGGCGCGCAAGCACGTCAGCTACAAGGAAACCAAGCTCAAGTAACCGGCACAGGCCGGTGCCGCACGGCGGCGCCGCGTCCGCAAAGGAAAATCCCCGCGCCGGCGGGGATTTTTTTGCCGCGGGAGTCCGAGACGATCAGGCGGCGCTGGGTGCGTACCCGCGGATGCGCGCGGCGGCGTCCTGCAGCGTGCGAATGCCGCTGGCCTCGGCGCGCGCCATCCAGTCCTGCAGGCGCGCCAGCATCTGTTCGCGCGACACGCTGCTCTGCTGCCAGATCGCCGACAGTTCCGTGCGCATTTCCATCAGCGTGTGCATCATGCGGCTGCGGGCGAGCAGGTCCTGCAGGGTGTCGCGATGCGGCGCCGGAATGGCCGCGACGTCCTTGCGCAGCCAGCGCTTGAGTGCCGCAAAGCGCTGGTGCTCGGCGGCCGGCAGGCGCAGCTTGGCCAATTCCTCGCGCATTTCGGCCTGCATGTTGCGGGCGAAGCGTGCCAGCAGGTCGTAGCGGTTGTTGATCAGCGTCTGCAGCATGTGCAGGTCGACCTGGCGCTGGCCGGCGACTGCCGGCACGTCGACGCGCGGCACCGGCGCCACCCGCAGCACCCTGGCCAGGCCCAGCATCTCGAGCGTGCGGATGTACAGCCAGCCGATGTCGAATTCGAACCACTTGTTGGACAGCTTGGCCGAGGTCGGATAGGTGTGGTGGTTGTTGTGCAGTTCCTCGCCGCCGATGAGGATGCCCCAGGGCGAGATGTTGTTGCTGGCGTCCGGGCTGTCGTAGTTGCGGTAGCCCCAGAAGTGGCCGACGCCATTGATGACGCCGGCCGCGAAGAACGGGATCCAGATCATCTGTACCGCCCAGACCACCACGCCCGGGACGCCGAACAGCAGGAAATCGGTGATCAGCATCAGCGCGCAGCCGTGCCACACGAAGCGCGAGTAGACATTGCGCTCCATCCAGTCGTCGGGGGTGCCCCGGCTGTAGCGCTCCAGGGTATCGCGGTTCGCGCGCTCTGCCATGTACAGCTCGGCGCCCTGCCACAGCACGGTGCGCAGGCCGCGGGTCTGCGGGCTGTGGGGATCTTCGGCCGTCTCGCACTTGGCGTGGTGCTTGCGGTGCACGGCCACCCAGTCGCGCGTCTGCATGCCGGTGGTCAGCCACAGCCAGACCCGGAAGAAATGGCTCGGCAGCGGATGCAGGTCCAGCGCCCGGTGGGCCTGGGCACGGTGCAGGAAAATGGTGACCGAGGCGATCGTGACGTGCGTCAGCGCCAGCGCGACCAGCACCAGTTGCCAGGTACTCAGCGCCAGCAGGCCGTTGGCCAGGAAATTCAGTACGCCTTGCAGAACACCTTCCATTGACTCTCCGTTGGCGAAACCTCCGGCGCCAATTGACGGCCGGTGTCGATCCTTCGTATTGCAACGCAGCAACCAAGCGTCCCGCGCGCGAATTATACGGGCCGGGCGCCATTTTCAGGTCATATTTCCGGCAGGTTTCAGCACCCTGCCCCCGGCCGGCAAACCGCGCCGATCCGAGTCTTTATATGGCGACCTTACGCGGGCATACAAGTGCGAAACGGGCAAATATTGCGGGCAAATCGGCCGTTTACGCCGCGGAATGCACCGCGGACGGCGCGCTGTCCACCACAAAGCGCCCCAAAGGCACCGCCAGGGCGATTCCCTGGGCCCGAAAGCGCCGCAAAGCGGCCAGCGCGACGTCGGATTGGACGTTTTGCCGCCCCTTTTCCGGGTCGGCAATCCAGAAACTGGCGTCCAGGAACAGATTGCCGCCCGTGATCTCCCGCAACAACGCTACGGGCGGCGGATCGGCCAGCACCCGCGCGGTTCCCACGGCCGCCTCGCACAGCAATTGCAGGGCCAGATCCACGTCGGCATCGGCGCCGATGGTCAGGGTCACGGTCAGCGCCACGCGCGGATCGCCGAGCGTCGAATTGACCACCGGCAGCGACACCAGCATTTCGTTGGGGACGATCGCCGCGGTGCCGTCGGACGCGCGCAGCACCGTGTAGCGCGTGCTTATCTGCGTAACCTGCCCGTAGTACCGGTCTACCGCGACCACGTCGCCAATGCGCAGGCTGCGATCGAGCAGCAGGATGAAGCCGCTGACGTAATTGCTGGCAATGCGCTGCAGCCCCAGTCCGAGGCCGACGCCCAACGCGCCGCCGAACACGCCCAGGACCGTCAGGTCGATGCCGGACAGGCCCAGGGCCAGCAGCACGGCAAACAGCACCAGCAGGGCCCGCACCACGCGGCTCAGCACCGTGCGCAGGTTGGGCTCGATGCCCGGCTCGGCGGCCAGCCGCTCGTCGATCAGCGCGCCCAGCCACATGGCCGCCAGCAGCGCGCACAGGGTCGTGACGCCGCCTACCAGGATCGACCACAGCGAGACCCGCGCGGCACTGCCCAGCGGAATCTGCGTGCCGGCCAGCCAGTCGACCACGTCGCCCAGGACGCCGATCGCATAGAGGACGGCTACCACGATGGCCACCGTCCCGATCAGGCGCTCGACGCGGATCGCCAGCGGCCGGTGGCGCAGCACCCGGCGCAACAGGGCGAACAGCACCCGCACCACTGCCAGCGTGCCCACCAGCGACGCGGCCAGACCCAGCAGGCGGGCATCGGCGCTGCTGGCGAGCACGTGGCCGGCCCGCAAGGCGACCTCGCCCATCCCCAGCAGCACCAGCGACAGCAGCGGAAACAGCACGCGGCCCAGGCCCCTGCGCACCGCCTGAGCATCGTGCCCGGGCGCCGCGGCCAGGCGGCGCGCGACCAGCGGCGCCAGCGCCCGGGCCAGCAGGGCACCGGCCACCAGCGCCACGACGATCACTGCCGCCTCCCAGGCGTGGCGCGGCTGCGCCAGGCCCTGGGCCAGCGCCTGCGTCAGTTCCGCCAGCGGGGTGGGGTCGCGGACCACGTTCAGGCGGCCCGGCCGGTGCCGGCGGCAGTCAGCCGACGCATGTCAGCGCCGCCGCTCCAGGACCGCAGCGAAGAAGCCGTCGCTGCCGTGCAGGTGCGGCAGCATCACGAAGTACGGCGCAAAGCGCGCCGCGTGATCGACGCTGATGTGCTGCGCGGTCAGGATCGGCGCGGCGTCGACGACGTGGAACTCCGGGTGCGCCTGCACGAACCGGCCGACCAGTTCCTGGTTCTCCAATTGCAGGATCGAACAGGTCGCGTACACCAGCCGCCCGCCCGGCTTGAGCAGGCGCGCGGCGCCGCCGAGCACCGCCAGTTGCACGCCGTTGAGCCGTTCGAGCTCGGTCTCGTCGAAACGCCACTTCAGGTCGGGATTGCGCCGCAGGGTACCGGTGCCCGAGCACGGCGCGTCCACCAGCACGCGGTCGATCTTGCCGGCCAGCCGCTTCACGCGCAGGTCGTTTTCGCTGGCGATGGCCGCCGGGTGCACGTTGGACAGGCCGCTGCGCGCCAGCCGCGGGTTGAGTCCGGCCAGCCGGCGCGCATGGATGTCGAACGCGTAGATTCGCCCGGTTGAGCGCATCAGCGCGCCCAGCGCCAGCGTCTTGCCGCCGGCACCGGCGCAGAAGTCCACCACCATGTCGCCGCGCTTGGGAGCGACCAGCCGGGCGACGAGCTGGCTGCCCTCGTCCTGGACCTCGATCAGCCCATCCTGGTACAGCGGCCAGCGCGTCAGCGCCGGCTTTTCGGCCAGGCGGATCGCGTCCGGACTGTAGGCAGTGGCCCGCGCATCCAGCGGGGCGTGCTGGCGCGTCGAACTGCACAGCTCGGCGAGCACGGTCGCGCGATCGGCCTTGAGCGTATTGACGCGCAGGTCCAGCGGCGCCGGTTGCGCCAGCGCCGCCAGCAGCTCGACCGCATCGTCGTACTGCTCGGCCACGCGGCGCAGCAGCCACGGCGGCACCTCGGCCTGCACCGCGGCCGGTGCATGGCGCAGCTTGACCTCGAGCGCGCCCTTGACTGCGCGTTCGTCGCCGCGCAGTGCGCGCGGCGCCAGGCTCTCGATGCCGTGCTGGCGCGCCAGCACGATGAGGGCGGCCAGGCGCGGGGCGCGCAGCGGGTCGGCGGTCTGCATCACCCAGCGCAGGCTAGCCAGGTGGCGCAGCGCCTCGAAGGCGGCCTCGGCCACCAGGCTGCGGTCGCGGCTGCCCAGCATGCGGTCGGCCTTGAAGTGGCGCGACATGACGGCATCGGCCGGGCCTTCGAAGCGCAGCAGCAGGGCCAGCAGCGCGGTGAGGCTGTCGACCACCTGTGAGGTGACACGGGTGCCGTGCATGGCGGCGGTGGTCATGATGCGCCTGCCGGTGCGCGGCGCGCTGACGTGCGGGGCGATGCGCCGGCCGCATCGGCCGCCGGGCCGAGCAGCAGTTCGTCGGGCAGCAGCCCGGTGGTCACGACGCGCCCGTCGTGCAGTTGCACGCGCCCCTCCAGGATCCAGGCGATGCAGCGCGGCAGCAGCTGGTGCTCCAGGGCCAGCACCCGCTGGGCAAGCGTCTCGGCGCTTTCGGCCGGATCGACCGCCAGCGCCGCCTGGGCGATGATCGGCCCGGCATCGAGCTCGCCCGTTACGTAGTGCACGGTCGTGCCGTGTACCCGCACGCCGGCCTGCAGCGCGCGTTCGTGCGTGTGCAGTCCGGTAAACGCCGGCAGCAGCGACGGATGGATGTTGATCAGCCGCCCGGCGTAATGGGCGACGAATTCCGGGGTCAGCACGCGCAGGAAGCCGGCCAGCACCACCAGCGCCGGCGCGTGCGCATCGATGCGGTCACGCAGTGCCGCATCGAATTGCGCGCGGCTGGCAAACGCATCGTGCGCGACGACGGCAGTGGGCGTGCCCTCGCGGGCGGCAACGGCCAGGCCGCCGGCATCGGCCCGGTTCGAGATCACCGCAGCGACGCGCGCGCCGAGGGTCTGCGCCCAGTCTTGCGCGCGCTGGGCGTGCAAAATGGCTGCAAGATTGCTGCCGCGGCCGGAGATCAGGCAGATGATATTTTTCATGGCGCCGCCGATTGTACGGGCAGCGCCCGCAAAGCCCCCGAAAGCGCCGGAAAATCAATATCTTCCGGAGGCGACCGGTATACTTGGCGGTCGTGCTCCGCGCTTCTTGCGCGCCGCGCGCCACGTCCAATCCTCGAGCGCCCAATTGCCCAACGCCGCCGCCTTCACCGTGTTCCGGGGCCTGCCGCCGCGCGCGCGGCGGCAGCCCTGTGCGCTGGTCATCGGCAATTTCGACGGCGTGCATTGCGGGCACCGGGCGCTGCTCGAGCGCGTCGTGCAGGCGGCGCGCGCGCGCGGCCTGGCGGCCGCCGCCATGACCTTCGAGCCGCATCCGCGCGAGTACTTCGCCCCAGACGCCGCGCCCCCGCGCCTGGCCAACCTGCGCGACAAGATCGAGGGGCTGCGCGCCAGCGGCCTGGACCGCGTCTTCGTCATGCATTTCAACGAACGCCTGTCCTCGCTGGCAGCGCCGGCCTTCATCGACGACGTGCTGGTCGGCGCGTGCGCGATGCGCTGGCTGATCGTCGGCGACGACTTCCGCTTCGGCGCCCGCCGCGCCGGCGACATCGCGCTGCTGCGCGCCCACGCCGCGGCCGGTGGCTATGAAGTCCGGCAGCTCGATACGGTATGCCTGGGCTCGACGCGGATCTCGAGCTCGGCGGTGCGCACGGCGCTGGCCGCCGGCGACCTGGCCCAGGCTGCCGCCCTGCTCGGCCATCCGTACCACATCAGCGGGCGCGTGCTGCACGGGGCCAAGCTCGGCCGGCAGATCGGCTTTCCGACGCTGAACCTGCGCCTGGCCCACCGGCGGCCCGCGGTGCACGGCATCTACGCGGTGCGCGTCCACGGCCTGGGCACGCCGCGCCCCGGCGTGGCCAGCGCCGGGTTGCGGCCGACGGTCGACCAGAGCGGTCGCTGGCTGCTGGAAGTGCACCTGTTCGATTTTGCCGCCGAGGTCTACGGGCACCTGGTGCGCGTCGAGTTCCTCCAGAAACTGCGCGACGAGGAGAAGTTCGATTCCCTCGAAGCGCTCACCACGGCGATCCGCGACGACACCCGGCGGGCCCGCGCGCTGCTGCTCGCACCCCCGCAGGCGCCGCCGTCGCCGCCCGCATCCGCCCCGGTGGTGCCGCGCTAGCGGCCCCCCGGCACCCCTTTCCACGACTTCGCTACCCATGGCCAACGCCGACAACCCCAAGACCCCGCCGCGCTATCCGCTCAACCTGCCGGATACGCCGTTTCCGATGCGCGGCGACCTGCCCAAGCGCGAACCTCTCTGGGCGCAGGCCTGGGAGACGCAGCGCGTCTACGAGAAGATCCGCGCGGCGCGCCGCGGGGCGCCGCGCTTCATCCTGCATGACGGCCCGCCCTACGCCAACAGCGAGATCCACCTGGGAACGGCGGCCAACAAGATCCTCAAGGACATGGTGGTCAAGTCCAAGTCGCTGGCCGGCTTCGATGCGGCCTACGTGCCGGGCTGGGACTGCCACGGCATGCCCATCGAGATCCACATCGAGCGCAAGTTCGGCAAGCAGCTGGCCCGCACCGAGGTACAGGAAAAGGCGCGCGCCCACGCCACCGAGCAGATCGCGCTGCAGATGCGCGGCTTCAAGCGCCTGGGCGTGCTGGGCGACTGGGACGATCCGTATCGGACGATGACCTTCCGCTCCGAGGCCGACGAGATCCGCACGCTCGGCCGCATGCTCGAGCGCGGCTTCGTCTACCGCGGCCTCAAGCCGGTCAACTGGTGCTTCGACTGCAATTCGGCGCTGGCCGAGGCCGAGGTGGAATATGCCGACAAGGTGTCGCCGACCGTCGATGTCGCCTTTCCGCTGGCCGCGGCCGAGGCGGACCGGGTGGCCCGCATCTTCGGCGTGGCCGCGCTGGTCAAACCCTGCAGCACGGTGATCTGGACCACCACGCCCTGGACGCTGCCGGCCAACCAGGCGCTCAATTTCCACCCCGAGCTCGACTACGCGCTGGTCGACTGCGGCGACCGCCTGCTCATCCTGGTCGAGCCGCTCGTGGACGCCTGCCTGCAGCGCTACGGCCTCAAGGGCAGCGTGGTCGGGCGCGCCCGCGGGGCGCTGTTCGACCGGGTCGAATTCACCCATCCGCTGGCCACGCGCGACCCGGGCTATGCCCGCAGCGCGCCCGTCTACCTGGGCACCTACGTCAGCGCCGCCGACGGCACGGGCATCGTGCACTCGGCGCCGGCCTACGGCATCGAGGACTTCCAGTCGTGCAAGCAGTACGGCATGGCCAACGACCAGATCCGCAACCCGGTGCAGGGCGACGGCACCTACGCGCTGGACCTGCCGCTGTTCGGCGGCCTGAAGATCTGGGACGCCAACGCGCGGGTGATCGACGAGCTGCGCGCGGCCGGCAACCTGCTGCACGCCTCCCAGCAGACCCACAGCTACATGCATTGCTGGCGCCACAAGACGGCGCTGATCTACCGCGCCGCTCCGCAGTGGTTCGTGCGCATGGACGGGCCCACCGCCGATACCCGCGGCGTGCTGCAGACCGAGACCGTGGGCGAGACACTGCGCCAGACCGCGCTGCGCGCCATCGAAGCCACCGAGTTCTATCCGTCCTGGGGCAAGGCGCGCCTGCACAGCATGATCGCCAACCGGCCCGACTGGTGCATCTCGCGCCAGCGCAACTGGGGCGTGCCGCTGCCCTTCTTCCTGCACCGGACCACCGGCGAGCTGCATCCGCGCACGCTCGAGCTGCTCGAGCAGGCGGCGCTGCGGGTCGAGCAGGGCGGCATCGAGGCCTGGTCGCGCGCCACCGTGCACGAGATCCTGCCGCCCGAGGAGGCCGACCAGTACGACAAGGTCAACGACATCCTGGACGTCTGGTTCGACTCGGGGTCGACGCACCGCACGGTGATGCGCGGCTCGCACGCGGCCAAGCTCGCCTATCCGGCGGACCTCTACCTGGAAGGCTCCGACCAGCACCGCGGCTGGTTCCACTCCTCGCTGCTCATCGGCGCGGCGATCGACGGCCGCGCCCCGTACCGCGCGCTGCTCACCCACGGCTTCACCGTCGACAGCCAGGGCCGCAAGATGAGCAAGAGCCTGGGCAACGGCATCGACCCGCAGCAACTGGCCGGCAAGATGGGCGCCGAGATCATCCGGCTGTGGGTGGCGGCGACCGACTATTCGGGCGAGATGTCGATCGGCGACGAGATCCTCAAGCGGGTGGTCGAGTCCTACCGGCGCATCCGCAACACGCTGCGCTTCCTGCTGGCCAACACCAGCGATTTCGACATCGGCAGCGCGGCCGTCGACGTCGGTAGCCTGCTCGAGATCGACCGCTATGCGCTGGCGCTGGTCGGCCAGTTCCAGGCCGAGGCGCGCCAGCATTTCGAGCGCTTCGAGTTCCACCCGGTGGTGGCCAAGCTGCAGACCTTCTGCTCCGAGGATCTGGGGGCGTTCTACCTGGACATCCTCAAGGACCGCCTGTACACCACGGCGCCCGGTTCGGCCGCGCGGCGTTCGGCGCAGACGGCGCTGTGGCACATCACGGCCACCCTGCTGCGGGTGATGGCGCCGTTCCTGTCGTTCACCGCCGACGAGGCCTATCGGGTCTTCGAACGCCGCGACGACGCCACCATCTTCACCCAGGTCTTCCACGAGCCGCCGCCGGTGCCGGGCCACGAGGCGCTGCTGGCCAAGTGGAGCGCGATCCGCCAGGTGCGCGCCGACGTGCTCCGGCGCCTGGAGGCCGTGCGCGAGCAGGGCGGCATCGGCTCCTCGCTGCAGGCCGAAGTCGACCTGTACCTCACCGCGGAGCGGCACGGCCTGCTGGCCAGCCTGGGCGACGAGCTGCGCTTTGTCACCGTCACCAGCCGCGCCGGGCTGCACGTGGTCGAGCGCGGCGCCGATGAGCGCATCGACGTGCACCCGAGCGCGCAACGCAAATGCGAGCGCTGCTGGCACTACCGCGCCGACATCGGCGCCGAACCGGCGCACCCGGGCCTGTGCGGCCGCTGCGCCGACAACCTGTTCGGCGCCGGCGAAGAGCGGCAGTTCGCATGAGCGCACCGCGGGCGACGGCGCTGCGCGGCACGCTGCCCTGGCTGGCGCTGGCGGCCGTCGTGGTGCTGGCCGACCAGCTCAGCAAGGCGCAGGTGCTTGCGCTGCTGGCGCTGCCCGGCAACAGCATGAGCATCACGCCGTTCTTCAATCTTGCGCTGGCGTACAACCGCGGCGCCGCCTTTTCCTTTCTCAGCGGCGCCGGCGGCTGGCAGGGGCCGCTGTTCATCGCCATCGCGCTGGGCGCCAGCGCGGCCATCGTCTGGGCGCTGGCCAGCTGCTGGCAGCAGCGGCTGCTGGCACTGGCGCTGGCGCTGGTGCTGGGCGGCGCGCTGGGCAACCTCGTCGACCGGCTGCGCCTGGGGCACGTGGTCGACTTCCTCGACTTCCACTGGCCGTGGCTCGCGCCGCTCTTCCCGGGCGGGCATTTCCCGGCCTTCAACCTGGCCGACAGCGCCATCACCTGCGGCGCCGGCCTGCTCATCGTCGTGGAGCTGCTGCGCGCGCGGCGCCAGTCGTCGACCTGAACGCAAAGGAACGCCTGCCATGGAACTGGCCAATCGCAAGATCGTGCTGGGCATCACCGGCGGCATCGCCGCGTACAAGGCGTGCGAGCTGGTGCGCCGGCTGCGCGACGAAGGCGCGCAGGTGCAGGCGGTGATGACGCGCTCGGCCCAGCAGTTCGTCGGTGCCGCCACGCTGCAGGCGCTCACCGGGCGGCCGGTCTATGACGACCTGTGGGACGCGCGCGTGGCCGACGGCATGGCGCACATCGCGCTGTCGCGCGACGCCGACGCCATCCTCGTGGCCCCGGCCAGCGCCCATTTCATGGCGCGCGTCGCCCACGGCCTGTGCGACGACCTGCTCGCCACGCTGGTGCTGGCGCGCCGGCCGCAGCAATGCCGGCTGCTGCTGGCGCCGGCGATGAACGTCGAGATGTGGGAGCAGGCCGCCACCCAGCGCAATGCCGCGCAGCTGCGCGCCGACGGCGCGCTGCTGCTGGGCCCGGCGCAGGGCGAGCAGGCGTGCGGCGAGACCGGCGCGGGCCGCATGCTCGAGCCCGGCGAGATCGTCGACGACCTGGTGGCCGCCTTCCAGGTGCAGTGCCTGCCGGGCCGGCACGTGCTGGTCACCGCCGGGCCGACCTTCGAGGCGATCGACCCGGTGCGCGGCATCACCAACCGCTCGACCGGCAAGATGGGCTACGCGCTGGCGCGCGCGGCGCGCGAGGCCGGCGCCCAGGTCACCCTGGTGAGCGGCCCCACCGTGCTGCCGGCGCCGCGCGGCGTCACCCGCGTCGTCGTCGACAGCGCGGCGCAGATGCTCGAACAGGTGCTGGCCCGCGTCGAAGCCGCCGACGTGTTCATCTCGGTGGCGGCGGTCGCCGACTGGCGCGTGGGCGGGGCCAGCGCGGTCAAGCTGAAGAAGACAGGCGCGCCGCCGTCGCTGCAGCTCATCGACAATCCGGACATCCTGGCCACCGTCGCCGCCCTGCCCTCGCCGCCGCTGTGCGTCGGCTTCGCCGCGGAAAGCGAACACCTGATCGAACACGCGCGCGCGAAGCTGGCGCGCAAGGCGGTGGCGATGATCGTGGCCAACCAGGTCGAGGCCACGCTGGGGTCGGACAGTGCCGAGGTGCACATCGTCGAGGCTGGCCGCCACCGTACGCTGCCGCGCGCCTCCAAGCTGGAACAGGGACGGCGCATCGTCGCGGCCATTGCCGAACGGCTGGCCACCCGCACCGGGGCCGAGGCATGATGGCGCCGCCGGAACTGCAGATCCGCCTGCTCGATACGCGCCTGCGCGAGCTGCTGCCGGCCTACGCCACCGCCGGCTCGGCGGGCATCGACTTGCGCGCCTGCCTGGATGCCGCGCTGGAACTGGCGCCGGGCGCCACCGCGCTTGTGCCGGCCGGCTTTGCCATCCACCTGGCCGATCCGGGCCTGGCGGCGGTGATCCTGCCGCGCTCCGGCCTGGGACACCGCAACGGCATCGTCCTGGGAAACCTGGTGGGCCTGATCGACTCCGACTACCAGGGCCCGCTGATGGTGTCGCTGTGGAACCGCAGCGCCACCGCGTACCGCATCGAACCGATGGAGCGCGTCGCCCAGCTGGCCATCATCCGCGTCAACCAGGTGCGCCTGCGGGCCGTGGAGAACTTCGACCAGTCCGCCCGCGGCAGCGGCGGGTTCGGCAGCACGGGCACCCGCTAGCCCCGGTCCCTCCGCGGGAGCGCCGGGGCGCGGGTTCCGGCTACTCCTTGCGCAGCCAGGTCTGGGTGCGCCCGAACAGCGAAAACCCCAGGTAGCCGCGCACGTCGAGCGCGCGACCCGAGTCGGTCAGCGTGATCTTGCACGAGTAGACGTTGCCGTTGTCGGGGTCGAGTATCTTGCCGCCGGCGTAGTGGTCGCCGTCGCGGCGCATGCCGGTGATGATGGTCAGGCCCAGCACCGGCCTGTCGCGGCGTTCGCCAGGGCATTTTTCGCAGCGCGAATCGCGCTTTTCGGGGTCGATGATCGACTCGATAACGCCGACCAGTCCGTCCTTGTCCTCGCGGATGCGGATGGTGGCCTTGGGCTTGCCGTCGACATCGCTGATGGTCTGCCACAGGCCCACCGGCGACGCCGCCGCGTCGGCAGCGCGCGCCACCGGCGCCCCCGCCAGGACCAGCACAAGGCCGGCCAGCGCCCACGCCCCGGCTGCGGACTTGGCCATCACGCCGCGGCGCACGCCAGCCGGACGCCTACTCGGAGAGCACCGGCTCGCCACGCTCGGGCGCGGGGGCGTCGCCACTGTCGGCCGGCGGGAAATCGAGCTTGACGGCGTCGTTCTCGTCGACGTCGACCTCGACCTTGCCGCCGTTGACCAGGCGGCCGAACAGCAGCTCGTCGGCCAGCGCCTTGCGGATCGTGTCCTGGATCAGGCGCGCCATCGGCCGGGCGCCCATCACCGGATCGAAGCCCTTCTTGGCCAGGTGCGCGCGCAGCGCCTCGCTGAAGATGATGTCGACCTTCTTCTCGTGCAGCTGCTCTTCGAGCTGCATGAGGAACTTGTCGACGACGCGCAGGATGATGTCGCGGCCCAGCGCAGCAAAGCTGATCGTCGCGTCCAGGCGGTTGCGGAACTCCGGCGAGAACATCCGGCGGATCTCGGCCATTTCATCGCCCGCCTCGCGGCTGTTGCCGAAGCCGATCGAGCGCTTCTGCAGCGCCTCGGCGCCGGCGTTGGTGGTCATGATCAGGATGATGTTGCGGAAGTCCGCGCGCCGGCCGTTGTTGTCGGTGAGCGATCCGTGGTCCATCACCTGCAGCAGGATGTTGAAGATGTCCGGGTGCGCCTTCTCGATTTCGTCGAGCAGCAGCACCGCGTGCGGCTTCTTGGCGATGGCCTCGGTGAGCAGTCCGCCCTGGTCGAAGCCGACGTACCCCGGGGGCGCGCCGATGAGGCGGCTGACCGCATGGCGCTCCATGTACTCGGACATGTCGAAGCGGATCAGCTCGATGCCCAGCGTGAAGGCGAGCTGCTTGGCCACCTCGGTCTTGCCCACGCCGGTGGGACCGGAGAACAGGAACGCGCCGATCGGCTTTTCGGGCTTGCCCAGGCCCGAGCGGGCCATCTTGATGGCCGCCGACAACGCCTCGATGGCCGGATCCTGGCCGAACACGACGTTCTTGAGGTTGCGCTCCAGATTCTTGAGCTGCGCGCGGTCGTCGCTGGACACCGTTTGCGGCGGAATGCGCGCGATCTTGGAGATGATGTCCTCGACCTCGTTCTTGCCGATGGTCTTCTTGCGCTTGGACACCGGCAGGATGCGCTGCGCGGCGCCGGCCTCGTCGATGACGTCGATGGCCTTGTCCGGCAGGTGGCGGTCATTGATGAACTTGGCCGACAGCTCGGCGGCCGCCGTGATGGCCCCCGACGAGTACTTGACGCCGTGGTGCTCCTCGAAGCGCGATTTCAGGCCCTTGAGGATTTCGATGGTCTGCTGCACCGTCGGTTCGTTGACGTCGATCTTCTGGAAGCGCCGCGACAGCGCGTGGTCCTTCTCGAAGATGCCGCGGTACTCGGTGTAGGTGGTGGCGCCGATGCACTTGAGCTGGCCGGTGGACAGCGCCGGCTTGAGCAGGTTGGAGG
>JBBISD010000042.1:0-22857 GCA_037441485.1 Burkholderiales bacterium | reverse complement strand
AGCCACGCCCCGGCCCCGGCCCCGGCCCGCGCCGGGGGCAAGCCCGCCGCGCCGGCGCCGCAGGCCCCGTCCGCCACGAAGTCGGACGACTGGGAGGAGTTCTAGGACGGCATTGCGGCGGACCGCCCCGCCATCAGCAAAAAACGCCCGCGAGGGCGTTTTTTTGTTGTCCGTGCAACGGCAGCGATCAGCTGCCGGTCGGCGAAGGGTAAGGCTGGGCGCGTACCGAGCCGTCGGCGCCGTACAGCGCCGGGCGGCCCAGCGCCGACTGCAGGAACTGCAGGCGGGCGCGGTCGCGCGCGGCGCGCGGCGCCAGGACCGATGCATTGCGGGCATTGAGCTCGCGCAGCCGCGCCAGCGCGCGGCGCAGCGGCGCGCCGGACCGCGGCGGTTCGCCCTGGGGCTGGCCCATTGCCGCGCCCGCGGTTTCGGCCAGCCGCGCCAGCAGCTGCTGCTTTTGCGCCAGGACCGCCTCGAGTTGCTGCGCGTCTTCGGCCAGCAGCGCGCGGTACTCGGCCTCGAGGCAGAGCACCAGGGCATCGAGCGGACTGCGGGCGGGGGTCGCTGCCGGATTCATGTCACGGTCCGGCAGCAGGCGGGGTATGCGGGAGGAAAGCCGGCGGCACCGCCGGGAGCCGGCCGGGGCCGGCCGCCATCCGGGAACGGTCCCGGACGATGCGTCAGCTGGCGGGGCCCGATCGGCGGCTGAGCGCGGCCGTGCTGGCCAGCAGCTTGTCGGCGACGGCGCCGGCATCGACCTGGTAGCGGCCGGCAGCAATGGCCGAGCTGATCTCGCTGACCTTGGCGGCGCTGAAGTCGGAGGGCGCGTACTGCGCTTCGAGCTGGCTCAGGCGCGTGGCCGGATCCGTCGATGCCGAACCCGAACCGGACGCGGCCGGCGGGCGGCTGGCCGACCCCGAGCGCGTCGCGCCCGTGGACGCCGCGGGCTTGGCAGCCGGCAGGTTGTTCGTGATCTTCATTCGCACTACCTCCTGGAGCGATATACGGATTCTGCCATCGAATCGGTATTTCACGCCGAAACTTTAGTCCGGGCAGCCAATTTACCGGTACGCAATCGACGTCCAATTGCGGGATACCGGCGCTCACGCTCAAAAGCTCACTTCGACGATGCGGCCCTTGCGGGCGATTCCGGAGACCGTCCGGCCCGACTCCACCCGCACCCGGACCGTTTCGCCGGCCGCGACGGTCGCCAGGGCGACGGCGTCGGTACTGATGGAAAAGCCGTTGCCCGAACCCACGAGCTTGACGGCGTCGCCCTGGCCCACGGCCGGGACGGTGCGCAGCATGTTCAGCGGGATCGGCTGGCCGGCATCGATGCCGCGCGTGCAGACCCGGTCCTCGATCTGGTCGGCACGCGTGGCCACGCCGGCGGGCTCGCGGGTGACCTCGACCTCCTCGGTGCGCAGCACCGTGGCCGTCAGCGGCTGCAGCGCCGGCAGCGACTGGGTCGTCACCAGTGCGGGGCCGTACAGGCGTACCTGCACCGGGACGGAGATCGACCAGCCCGGATGCTGCAGGCAGCGGTAGCCGACGAAACTGCGGCCCCACAGGCGCGCGCCGGCCCGCAGGAAGGCCTCGGTGTGCCCGCAGCTGGCCAGGTGCAGCCGCGCATCGATATCGCCGACCGCGATCTCGGCGCGCAGGCCGGGTTCGGCGCGGGCCACCTCGGCGGCCACGAACTGCCGGATCTGTTCGCGTGCATCCGGCGGGCCGGACGCCGCCGCGGCCGGCAAGGCGCCCGCCCCGCCGAGGGCGGCAACAAGGAATATCAGCCAGGATTTCATGGCATCCAGCGTATGCCAGACGCGTGCCAGCGATCGCCCGGAAAGGCGCACGCCCTCGGAGCTTATCGCCCGATCGATATTGGTTCCCGATCCAATAATCGGCAGGACGGGGAAAAACTTTAGGGCGTCCCGGCCCGGCAAGGATCCGACATGAGCATCGGCGGCATCGCTTCGATGGATTTCCAGGGCAAGGCACTTGAGCTGCAGGCCGAGCGCGGCCGCGTGCTCGCGTCGAACATCGCCAATGCCGACACGCCAAACTACAAGGCCCGCGATTTCAACTTCCAGCAGGCGCTGGCAGCCGCCACCGGCAGCGCCGCTGCCGCCACCGGCCCGGTCGGCGCGGTGCGCACTTACGCGGCGCACCTGGGCGGCGCCGCCGGCGCGGCCGGCAGCCCGCCGCTGCTGTACCGCGCGCCGCTGCAAAGCTCGGTCGACGGCAATACCGTGGACCTGGACGTCGAGCGCGCCAACTTCGCCGAGAACTCGGTGCGCTACGAGGCGACGCTGCGCTTTCTCAACGGCCAGATCAAACAGATGATGACCGCGATCAACGGCCAGTAGCGCCGCCTCGCCCAGGGACAACGCCATGTCGCTCTTCAAGGTCTTCGACGTCTCCGGCTCCGCGATATCCGCGCAGAGCCAGCGACTCAACGTGGTTGCCAGCAACCTGGCCAATGCCGAGTCGGTCGCCGGACCGGACGGCCAGCCGTACAAGGCGCGCCAGGTGGTGTTCCAGACGCAGATGATGGGCGCCGATCCGGCCTCGGCGGGGGTGAGCGTCGCGCAGGTGGTCGAGGACAACTCGGCGCCGCGCCGGATCCACGACCCGCAGAACCCGGCCGCCGACAGCGACGGCTTCGTCACGCTGCCGAACGTCAACCCGGTGGAGGAAATGGTCAACATGATCTCGGCCTCGCGCGGCTACCAGACCAACGTCGACGTGATGAACACCGCCAAGACCCTGCTGCAGAAGGTCCTGCAGCTGGGCGCATAAGGAGCAGTCCGCAATGACGACGAATTCGGTTTCCGGCAGCAGTTCGCTGGCCAGCATCCTGGCCAACAGTTCGACCAGTACGGCCGCCAGCGCGGCCTCGGCGACCAGCGCCAGCAGCGCCGGGTCGTCGCAGAACCTGGCGCAGACCTTCCTGCAGCTGCTTGTCGCGCAGATGAACAACCAGGATCCGCTCAATCCGGTGGACAACTCGCAGCTGACGACCCAGATGGCCCAGATCAGCACGGTCACGGGGATCAACAACCTCAATACCAGCGTCACCAACCTGATGACGCAGCTGCAGCAGAGCGCGTCGATCCAGTCGGCCCAGCTGACCGGACATTCGGTCATGGTGGCCGGCAGCGCCCTGGCGCTCAACACCAATGCCGGCGCCGGTTCCGGCGTCAGCGCGGCGGGCGGCTACAACCTGGGCGGCGCGGCCAGCAACGTCACGGTTACCGTTACCGACGCCGCCGGCGCCACGGTGCGCACGCTGCAGCTCGGCGCCCAGTCGCCCGGCTTCCAGGACTTCACCTGGGACGGCCAGACCGACCAGGGCACCACCGCCACGGCGGGCAGCTACCAGTTCAAGGTCACGGCGACCTCGAGCGCCGGCGCCGTCACCGCCTCGCCCTACAACATGATGACCGTCGTCGGCGCCGTGCCGCAGGCCGACGGCTCGACCCAGCTGATGCTGGGCAACGGCAGCCAGGTGGCCTACGGCGCGGTCAAGCAGATCATCTGATCCGGCGCCGGCGGGGGCGCGAGCCGCCGCCGGCAGCAACGAAGGCACACAGCAACAGGAGAACAACATGGGTTTCGAACAAGCATTGTCGGGTCTCACGGCCGCATCGCAGAACCTCGATACGATCGGCAACAACATCGCCAACGCCTCGACGGTGGGCTTCAAGGATGTGCGCGCCGAGTTCGCCGACGTCTACGCCTCCTCGCTGTGGGGCGCCAGCGCCACGCAGATCGGCATCGGCACTTCGGTGGCGGCGGTGACCCCGGAGTTCACCCAGGGCAACATCACGACCACGGGCAATCCGCTCGATGTGGCGATCAACGGCGGCGGATTCTTCCGCGAGGTCAGCAACGGCATCGTCAGCTACTCGCGCGACGGCCAGTTCCAGCTCAACGCCAACGGCTTCATCGTCAATTCGTCCGGCAAGATGATCACCGGCTACCCGGCCAATGCCAACGGCTCGATCAGCTCGGCGCCGCCGACGCCGCTGAGCCTGTCGCAGCAACCCGTGCCGCCGCAGGCCACCAGCACGGCCTCGATCTCGCTCAACCTGGACTCCTCGGCGACGCCGATCCCGCCAGCGACGACGTTCAGCCCGTCGAACTCGGCCTCGTACAACTCCTCGACCTCGATGACGGTCTACGATTCGCTGGGCAACTCGCATACCGTGTCCCTGTATTTCGTCAACACCGCGGCCAATAACTGGAGCGTCTACGCCACCGGCGACGGCACCCAGCTCAACGGCACCGGCGGCGCCGGCACCCCGGTCGGGACGCTGTCCTTCACGAGCTCGGGCACGCTCGTCAATCCCCCGGGCGACGTCAACATGAACCTGTCGATGGTGCCCACCAACGGTTCGGCGACGCCGCTGGCCTTCCCGGTCAGGTTCCCGGTGGCATCGACGAGCCAGTACGGCGTGCCCTTCTCGGTCAGCGCCAATTCGCAGAACGGCTACGCCACCGGCCAGCTCGCCGGCTTCTCGATCGGCCCCGACGGCGTGATCTCGGGCCGCTATACCAACGGCCAGACCCGCGCCCAGGGGCAGATCTGCCTGGCCAACTTCACCAACCCGCAGGGCCTGATCGCCCAGGGCGGCAACCAGTTCGCGGAAAGCGCCGCCTCCGGCGCGCCGGTCGTCGGCGCACCCGGGTCGGGATCGCTGGGCGGCGTGCAGTCCGGTGCGCTGGAGAGCTCCACCGTCGACCTGACGACCGAACTCGTGAACATGATCACTGCCCAGCGCGTCTACCAGGCCAACGCCGAGACCGTGAAGACGCAGGATCAGGTCCAGCAGACGCTGATGAACCTGCGCTGAGCGCACCCACCGACGCCGCGCACCTGCCTGACGGAGCCTTGCCGTGGACCGACTGATATACACCGCGATGACCGGCGCCAAGTACCTGCTGGAGCGCCAGGCGACGCTGGCGCACAACCTGGCCAACGCCAGCACGACCGGGTTCCGGGCCGACACGGTCGGCCTGCGCGCCGTGCCCACCAACAGCCAGCAGGCCGGCACGCGCGTGTTCACGGTCGAGACCACCACCGGTGCCGACCTGTCGCAGGGTCCGATGCAGTCGACCAGCCGCAACCTGGATGTGGCCATCCAGGGGCGGGGCTGGCTCGTCGTGCAGGGCAGCGACGGCAACGAGGCCTATACGCGCAACGGCAGCATGCAGGTCGGGCCCGACGGCACGCTGCAACTGGCCAACGGCATGCAGGTCCAGGGCACCGGCGGGCCGATCACCATGCCCCCCGACGCGCAGTCCGTCGAGGTGGCGACCGACGGCACGATAACGGTGAAGCAGGCCAGTGCGAAGCTGCCGACGACCCTGGGCCAGCTCAAGCTGGTCAATCCGCCGGCCAGCGACCTGAGCAAGGGCCTGGATGGGATGTTCCGCCTGTCCAGCGGCGACCCGGCGGACCGCGACCCGGCGGTGCGCCTGGCCAGCGGCACGCTTGAAGGCAGCAATGTCAATGTCGTCGAATCGATGGTCGGGATGATCGGCGCTGCGCGGCAATTCGAGCTGCAGATGAAGATGCTGACGACGGCGGAACAGAATGAACAGAAGGCCGGGACGGTTGTCGCGGCCTGAGCGGCGGTAGATACCGGGCGCCGGCGGGGCCATCGGCACCGCGGTGCCCACGGAGAGCGCGATGATCAGAAGCCTTTGGATTGCCAAGACCGGCATGGACGCCCAGCAGACCCAGCTGGACGTAATCTCGAACAACCTCGCCAACGTCGGCACCACCGGCTACAAGCGCTCGCGGGTCGCGTTCGAGGACCTGCTGTACCAGAACCTGCGCCAGGCGGGCGCCAACTCCTCGCAGCAGACCCAGCTGCCCACCGGGCTGCAGGTCGGCACGGGCGTCGTGCCGGTGTCGACCGAGCGCATGTTCGACCAGGGCAACCTGCAGCAGACCGGCAACCAGTTCGACCTGGCGATCAATGGCCAGGGCTTCTTCCAGGTGCAGATGCCCGACGGCAGCCTCGCCTACACCCGCGACGGCTCCTTCCACGTCGACGCCGTGGGGGCCCTGGTGACCAATTCGGGCTTTCCGGTCACGCCGGCGGTCACGATCCCGGCCGGCGCGCAGTCGGTGACGATCGGCCAGGACGGCACCGTCAGCGTCACGCTGCAGGGCAAGGCGGCGCCGCAGACGGTCGGCACGCTGCAGCTGGCCAACTTCATCAACCCGGCCGGCCTGGACGCGCGCGGCCAGAACCTCTTCATCGAGACCGCCGCCTCGGGAACGCCGACGCCCAACACGCCGGGAATCAACGGCCTGGGCACCCTGCAGCAGGGGTTCATCGAGACCAGCAACGTCAACGTGGTCTCCGAACTGGTCAACATGATCCAGACGCAGCGCGCCTACGAGATGAACTCCAAGGCGGTCCAGACCGCCGACCAGATGCTCAGCAAGATCAGCGAACTGTAGGATGCCGATGCGCGCCTCTGTTGCCCGACGCTCCGTCGCCCGGCATGCCGCCGCGGCCCTGTCCTGCGTGCTGGCGCTGCTGCTGGCGGCGTGCGCCGCGCCGCGCGCCCCGGTGGCGGCCAATGCGCCGACCACCGCGCGCCCGCAACCCTACGATCCGCTGGCGGCGGCGCCGACCGGCGGCATCTTCCGCGCGAACAGCAACGTTTTCCTCTTCGAGGATCGCAAGCCGCGTATCGTCGGCGACCTGCTGACGATCCAGATCAACGAGAACCTGAACGCCAGCCAGACCGCCAACTCCAGCACCGAGAAGAAGACGGCCGCAACGGCCGCGCTGCCGAAGATCACCGGACTGCTGGGAAAGAACATCAACGGACTGAAGCTCGCCGCCTCCGGCGACAACGCCTACAACGGTTCGGGCCAAACCGCCTCCACGGGCCTTTTTACGGGGACCATCACCGTCACCGTGATCGAAGTGCTCGCCAATGGCAATCTGGTAATCGCCGGCGAGAAGCAGATTGGTATTCGTGAAAATTCCGAGACGCTGCGACTCAGCGGCGTGGTGGACCCGGCGTTCATTCAGCCCGGCAATCTCGTCAGCTCGACGCAAATTGCCGACGTGCGCCTGGACTATCGCGGCGGCGGCTACATCGAGGAGGCGCAGATCCAGGGCTGGCTCGGCCGCATCTTCAATTCCTGGTCACCCTTCTGAGCGCACCGCGGCCTGCCGCGCGCCGGGACACATCGACATGCACAATCCTTCCTCCCTCCATCATCGCCGCCGCTGCTGGCGCGCCGCGCTCGCCGGCAGCGCGCTGGCGCTGGCCGGCGCCGCGCTGCTGCCGGCCGCGCGCGCCGAGCACGTGCGCGATCTGGCCGCCATCCAGGGCGTCCGTTCCAATCCGCTCATCGGCTACGGGCTGGTCGTCGGACTGGACGGCAGCGGCGACCAGACGACCCAGACCCCGTTCACCATACAGAGCCTGGAAACCATGCTCACCCAGCTCGGCATCACGCTGCCGCCGGGCACCAATCCGCAGCTCAGCAACGTGGCGGCCGTGATGGTCACGGCGGTGCTGCCGCCGTTCGCGCAACCGGGCCAGCCGCTCGACGTGACGGTGTCCTCGATGGGCAACGCCAAGAGCCTGCGCGGCGGCACGCTGCTGATGACCCCCCTGAAGGGTGCCGACGGCCTGACGTACGCGGTGGCCCAGGGCAACATCCTGGTCGGCGGCGCCGGCGCGGCGTCCAACGGATCGAAGGTGCAGATCAACCACCTGGCTGCCGGCCGCATCCCCGACGGCGGCACGGTCGAGCGCGGCATCCCGACCCCTTTCCAGTCGGGCACCAGCATCCTGCTGGAGCTCAAGAACAGCGATTTCGCCACCGCCGGGGCGGTGACCGACGCCATCAATGAAAAGCTGGGCGAGGGCACCGCGGCGGCGCGTGACGGCCGCGTCATCGAGGTCAAGGCGCCGTCGCATGCCAACGAACGGGTGCGGTTCGTCGGCGAACTCGAGAACATCGACGTGGCGCTGATCGATCCGGCGGCGCGCGTGATCATCAACGCGCGCACCGGCTCCATCGTCATGAATCGCACCGTCACCCTCGAGCCGGCCGCCGTGGCCCACGGCAACCTGGCGGTGACGATCACCTCGACTCCCGTGGTGTCGCAGCCCGGCCCGATGTCCGGGGGCCAGACCATCGTGACCCAGAAGACCGACATCACGGTCCGCCAGGAAGGCGGCGCGCTGATGCGCCTGCCGGCGGCCACCAGCCTCGCCGACCTGGTCAAGGCACTCAATGCGCTCGGCGCCAATCCGGCCGATCTCGTGGCGATCCTGCAGGCCCTCAAGGCCTCCGGCGCGCTGCGCGCCGACCTCGAGGTTATCTGAGGCGGCAATGGATACGTCCCCGCTCAAGCTCAACCTGCAGGCCGGCGGCAGCCTTACCGGGCTGGCGTCGGACGCGCGCTCGCTCGACAAGCTGCGCCTGGCGGCCACCGCCGACCCGGCCAAGGCGGTCAAGCAGGTGGCCACGCAGTTCGAGGCGCTGTTCATGCAGACCGTGCTCAAGAGCATGCGCGAGGCAAGCCTGAAGTCCGGACTGCTCGATTCGTCGGACCAGCAGATGTACACCGGCATGCTCGACGAGCAGCTGGCGCAGAAGATCGCCGCCGGCGGCACCGGCCTGGCGGACGTCATCGCCCGGCAGTTGAGCCGCAACCTGCCGAGCACGCCGGCCGCGACGGCAGCGCCGGCGGGTGCGCCACCGGCGATGGCCACCGTGCCGCCCGCCCCGGCGGCCACGCCCGCGGTGGCGACGCCCGTTGCGGTACTGGGCAATCTGCGCGCCGCGGCCGCCGTGCGGCAGCCGCGATGAGTCCCGTCCGTTGCGCCGTCCCGCGCGTACGGGGTAGGGCGCTCAAGAAACCCCGGCACCTGCCGTAAACCTGTAACGCGGAGGTGCAGGAAACATGACGACCGGATTGCTCACCATCGGGGCCAGTGCACTGGACGCGGCCTATACGGCGCTGCGGACGACCGGCAACAACATCGCCAACGTCAACACGCCCGGCTACTCGCGCGAGATCACGACGTTCACGCCGCAGGTCCAGATCAGCAGCGGCAGCAATTACCTGGGCACCGGCGTCGCGGTGGCCGACGTGTCGCGCGTGTACAGCGACTTCCTGGGCCAGCAGACCAACCTGGCGCAGGCCATGTCCAGCCAGGCCGATACCGCCGCCCAGCTGACCGGGCAGGTCAACAACCTCTTTGCCAACAACAGTACCGGCCTGGGCGCGTCGATGGACGCGTTCTTCGCCCAGGTGCAGAACCTGGCGGGCGCGCCGTCGAGCGCGGCGACGCGCCAGACGCTGCTGTCCTCGGCGCAGCAGATGGCCGGGCAGTTCAACGACATCGCGGCGCAGCTGCAGCTGATGAGCCAGGGCGCCACCCAGCAGCTGGGCCAGCAGATCGCCTCGGTGAACACCACCGTGGCGCAGATCGCCAATCTCAACAGCCAGATCAGCCTGGCGTCGGCCAGCGGCGCCCAGCCCAATTCGCTGCTGGACCAGCGCAACCAGGACATCCTTACGCTCAACCAGTCGATCGGCGTCACCACCTCGACCCAGAGCGACGGTTCGCTCAATGTCTACCTGGCCAATGGACAGCCGCTGGTGGTCGGCAGCAAGACCTTTTCGATGGCCCAGGGCCAGGACCCGAACCATCCCGGCGGGATCGTGGTCGGCACGATCAACAACGGGGTGATCGCCGCGCTCGACCCGGCCAATTCCGGCGGCGGGGCGATCGGCGGCCTGCTGCAGTTCCAGTCCCAGACCCTGCCGAACATCGAGAACCAGGTGGGCCGCCTGGCGGTGACCCTGTCGACCCAGTTCAATGCCATCCAGGCCCAGGGCGTGGACCAGAACGGCGCGGCCGGTAGCCCGTTCTTCTCGACGCCGTCGATCGCGGTCACGGCCGCCTCGGCCAATCCGGACGCGGGCAGCGTCGCGGTCTCGGCCAGCTACCAGGACGTGACGCAGCTGCAGGCGTCCGACTACCGCCTGACGGCACTGGGCGGCGGCAGGTATTCGCTGACACGGCTGTCGGACAATACGACGACCGCGCTCAATGCGCTGCCGGCGACCGTGGACGGCATGACGCTGAACGTCAGCGGCGCGCCGGCTGCCGGCGATGTCTTCACCATCCAGCCGGTGCGCCTGGGCGCCGCCCAGCTGCAGGTGGCCATCACGCAGGGCAGCCAGATCGCCGCTGCCAGCCCCGTGCAGGCCGTGCCGGGCGCCGGCAACAGCGGTTCGCTGACGATCGGCAGCCTCGCCCTGCAGCCCTTGCCAAACAACCCTAACGGGGCGCTGCCGCAGCCGGTGACGATCAAATTCATCAGTCCGACGCAGTACACGGTCACCACGGCGGGCGGCACGTCGGCGGCCCAGGCGTATACGCCCGGCCAGGCGATCGTCTCGCCCAACGGCTGGTCGCTGACGCTCGGCGGCACGCCGGCCAACGGCGACACGGTCAGCATCGGCCCGGGCCCCGCCAGCGCCGGCGACAACCGCAACGCGCTGCTGATGGGCCAACTGCAGTCGCAGGCCGTGGTCAGCGGCTCGAACCTGGACAGCGCCTACGCGGCGGTGATCGGCACGGTCGGGGCGGTCGCCTCGGCCGCCAACACCGACCAGGCCTCCAAGGCGGCGATCCTGGCCAACGCCACCACGACGCAAAGCTCGTTGTCCGGCGTGAACCTGGACGAGGAAGCCTCCAAGCTGCTGCAATACCAGCAGCAATACCAGGCGGCCGCCAAGATGATCCAGACCGCCACCAACGTCTTCGACGCCATTCTCGCCGTCGCCGGCGCCGCGTGACGCGCGCCGCGGCACCCGTCCCCCGCAAGGAACCGCCATGATCCGCGTCTCCACCGCCAACCTGTATGCGAACAGCCTGCAGGGCATCAACGCCGACCAGTCGGCAATGCTCAATACGGTCGGCGAGCTGTCCAGCGGCAAGCAGGTGAATTCGCCCGCCGACAACCCGGTGGGAGCGGCCCAGGCCAGTGTGCTGCAAAGCGACCTGGCGCAACTGGGCCAGTTCACGACCAACCAGACGCAGGCCACCCAGCTGCTCAACAACGGTTCGTCCACGCTGACGCAGATGATCAACGTGATGCAGGCGGCGCGCACCACGCTCGTGCAGTCGGGCAACCCGACGATGAGCGATGCCAACCGCAGTGCGCTGGCAACGCAGTTGCAGCAGGACCTGAACCAGCTCGTGGGCCTGGCCAATACCAGCGACACGCGCGGCGGCTACCTGTTTGGCGGATCGTCGACCGGCTCGGTGCCGTTCGTGCAGAACGGCAATGCCGTCAGCTACGCCGGCGACCATATTCCGCAGGGCCTGCAGATCTCGCAGACGCGCACCGAGCAGGTGAAATATCCCGGCGATGCGCTGTTCATGGGAATTCCCACCGGCAACGGCAGCTTCGTCACCGCCGCCGGTACCGGTGTAGCCGGCACCGGCAACACTGGTACCGGCGCCATCAGTGCCGGTACCGTGCAGTCGCCGACGGCGCTGACCGGCGACAAGTACACGATCACGATCACGATCACCGCGCCGGGCGCAAGCCCGCAGTACACGGTGGTCGACAACACCAAGGGCACGACGGTCGCCAGCGGCGCCTATGCCGATCCGACCACGCTGTCGTTCGACGGCATGCAGATGAGCCTGAGCGGCGCACCGGCCGCCAACGACACCTTCACGGTTGCGCCGTCGGGCACGCAGTCGATGTTCACCGTGCTGGCGTCGGCCATCACGGCGCTGCAGACCCCCTCGACCTCGGGCGCCGCCATCGCCCAGCGCTCGGCCGCGGTCACGGCCGCGCTCGGCAATGCGGACCAGGTCGTCAGCGCGCTGACCACCGCGCAGTCGGCCATGGGCGCGCAGCTCTCCGAACTCAACACGTACGGCACGGTCACGTCGCAACGCACGCTCCAGGACCAGACGCAGATGTCGGCCATCGTGGACCTGAACTACGCCACCGGCGCCTCGAACCTGAGCCGCCAGCAGACCCAGTACCAGGCCGCGCTGCAGAGCTACTCGGCCATCTCCAAGCTGTCGCTGTTCAACTACCTGTAGCCGGCGACCCGGCCGTCGAATACCCGTGCTCGCCCGGCGGCGGGCGGGTATTCCCGACTGTCGCCCTATCCCGCGCTTCCGGTATTCTTCGCTTGCGTGCGCGGGCTTCTCCTGCGCGCGCTCCCAGCGGGCGCAGCCACGGAACGGTCGGGCATGGCGGATTCCATGACATTTGATCGCAGTTCGGACCCGGCCGTGCCGGCGTCGGCGCCGGCGGCCGCTGTGTTGGCGCCGGTCGTGCCGCCCGCCGTGCTGCCCGCGCTGGCGCCGCCGCCGGCCGCGCTGTTCGACGAACTGGGCGACGGCATCTGGCGCTTCGACCGGGCGCTCAACATCGTCTACACCAACGCGGCCATGGTCCAGGCCACCGCCGTGCCCCGGGCCGACGTCATCGGGCGGCGCCTGGGCGAGGTCGAGCCGTTCGCCGAATTCGCGCCGCTGTGGGAGGCCAAGCTCGCGGCGGTGTTCGAATCGCTCGAGAGCCGGTCGTTCAAGTTCACCTACCCGCACCCCACCGGCGCCAAGACCTTCGAGGTGCGCCTGTTCGTCGAGCGCTGCGGGGCGGCCGAGGCCGGCCACGTGACGGCGCTGGCGCGCGACGTCACGGTGCCGCGCAGCGCGCTGCGCGCGACGCGCGCCGCCGATGCCCTGGTCTCCACCCTGATGGCCGGCGCCCGCACCGGCATGGCGGTGCTCGACCGCGACCTGCGCTACGTGCGCTGCAATGCCTACCTGGTGCAGCTGCTGGGCGTCGAGGCACGCCAGCTGCTGGGTCGGCGCCTGGACGAGGCGTTCGACATCGGCGCCCAGCCCGACGTGATGCGTTCGCTGCGGCGCATGCGCGACGGCGAGCTGCGCACGCCCCACCAGGTCGAATACCAGTTCTGCGGCGGCGAATTCCCGTGGATCCGCGAGCGCCGCACGCCGCTGCACAACAGCCGCGGCGCGTTCAACGGGGTCTTCGTGACGGTCGAACGCCTCGACCGCGAGCGCTTCGCGGAGACCTCGCTGGCGGCGCTGCGCCACGCCCTGGAACGGGCCGGCGAGATGGTGCTCGAGATCCGCCGCGACGGCGGCATCGTCGACGCCAACGAGACCGCGCTGGCCTGGCTGGGCTACAACCGCGAGCAGCTCACCGGGCTGCGGCTGGCCGACATCGACGCCCAGCTCGACGACGACCGCTTCGCCGAGATCCTCGAGCTGCTGCTGGGCCACGGCGCCTACCAGGGCGAGACGCGCTACCGCACGCGCATGGGTTCGGAGTTTCCGGTCGACGTTGTCCTGCAGCGCGTCGAGCACGGCGAGCGCGAATTCATCTTCCTGCTGGTGCGCGACATCTCCGAGCGCAAGCGCGCCGAACTGGCCCTGGCCGAGCACGGCGAGCGCCTGTCGACGATCTTCAACGAGAGCCCGGTCGGCATCGCGCTGGTCGACGCGGGTTTTCGCATCCGGCGCATCAACCGTGCGGCCTGCGCGCTGCTGGGACAGCGCGAGGCCCGGCTGCTGGGGCAGGACCCGGCGCAGCTGCTGCATCCGGACGACCGCGATGCCAGCCTGCGCGAGCGCCAGCGGCTGGCAGCCTCGGGCGGCTCGGTCACCGAGGACGACCGCCGGCTGCTCGATCCCGAGGGCAAGGCGGTGTGGGTAAGCCTGGCCTGGCGCGCGCTGCGCGCCGCCGACGGCAGCCGCGAATACCTGCTCGTGCTGGAGGACTTCACCGAGCGCAAGCGCTACGAGGAGCGCCTGCAGCGCCTGCTGGCCGAGAGCCGGCTGATCTTCGATACGGCGCTGGTGGGCCTGCTGTTCGTGCGCGACGGCCACGTGGTGCGCGTCAATGCGGCGATGGAGGAACTGCTCGGCTGCGAGCCCGGCACGCTGGTCGAGCAGATCCAGCTGTTCGCGCATCCGTCCGATCGCCTGCTGCTGTCGGGCCTGAGCGAGCGCTTCGCCGACATCCGGGCGCGCGGCGCCTGCGAATTCGAGCTGTACATGTACCGGCGCCGCGGCGATCCCCTCTGGGTGACGGTGCAGGGCCGTGCGGTCAACCCAGACCGCCCCGAGCTCGGCTACATCTTCGCCTTCGTCAACATCGACCAGCGCAAGCGCTCCGATCGCGAGCTGCGCGCCACCGTCAACGAGCTGCAGCTCATCTTCGACAACGCCCTGGTCGCCATCGTGTACGTCGCCAACGACCTCGTCATCAAGGCCAACGCTGCCGGCGAGCGGCTGTTCGGCTTCGGCGCGGCCGACCTGAGCGAGGTGCAGTTCAGCACGCTGTTCACCGAGGCCGGGTCCTGGCAGAAGGTGCTGTCGACGTGCGCCGCCGAGCCGGTCGCCGGCGAGCCGCGCGCCGGCGCCGGGTTCGAACTGCCGATGCGCCGGGCCGACGGATCGGTCTTCTGGTGCGCCGGCAACGTGCGGCCGATCGAGGCCGGGGCCCTCGAGCGCGGCATGATCGTCGCCTTGACCGACGTCGACCAGCGGCGCCGGTCGGAAGACGAGCTGCGCCGGGTGCGCAACCACCTGGACCTCATCATCGAGAGCCTGCCGGTGCTGGTGTCGGTGCGCGAGGCCGGCAGCGGCCGCTTCGTCAGCATGAACCGTGCCGGCGAGGCGATGACCGGACTCAAGCGCGACCAGGTCGTGGGCCGGACCTGGCACGAGATCTACGGTCGGCAGTTCGCCGACCTGTACGCCGAGATGGACCGCAAGGCGCTGGCCGAGGCTCACCAGATCGATCGCCCGCGCGACGTCATGCTGCGTGCCGATGGCCGTATCCTCACGGTCAACCAGCGCGTGGTGCCGGTATTCGACGATAAACAGGAGGGCCGTGGCCATGGTACGGCGCAATACGTCATGTCGATCATCGACGATCTGACCGGGGAGGTGCTGGCCGAGACCGCATTGCGGGAGACCGAGTCGCGCTTCCGCCAGTTCGCCGAGAACATCGACCAGCTGGTGTTCATCGCCGACGCGGACCTGGGCCAGGTCTTCTACGTCAACGACCGCTATGCGCAGCTCGTCGGCGCCCCGCCCTCGGAGGTGATCGACAGCATCGCCTCGGTGCGGACCCACGTGCATCCCGAGGACCTCGGCGCGCTGGACCGCCAGCTGCCGCGCCTGATCGCCACGCTGCGGCGCCTGCGGCGCACCGAGCTTGGCCTGCGCATCGTGCATCCGACCCACGGCATCCGGCTGCTCAACATCCGCCTGAACCCGGCGCGCATCCACGACGGGTCGATCCGGGTCTTCGGTATCGCCGACGACGTCACCGAGCGCAAGGCGGCCGAGCAGCAGCGCCTCGAGGAGGCGGTGATGCAGCGCGACGTGCTGGTGCGCGAGGTGCACCACCGCATCAAGAACAACCTGCAGGGGGTCGCCGGCCTGCTGCAGCAGATGGGCAGCGCGAAGCCCGAGGTGGCGGCCACGCTCAACGAGGTGGCCGGCCAGATCCAGGCAATCGCCCAGGTGCACGGCCTGCAGATCGGCGCCGCCGGCACGCTGCCGGTGCTCGGGGTCGCCCAGGGCATCTTTTCCAACCTCGGCGCGATGTTCGGCGCCGACGTGCGCTTCGAGTCCGATGCGCCGGCGCTGTGGCGCTGGGGGCTGCCCGAGAACGAGGCCGTGCCGCTGGCGCTGGTAATCAACGAACTGGGCACCAACGCGATCAAGTACCGCTCGAGCCGCGACCTGGCCATCGAGGTGCGCATCGAGACGCGCCCCGATGGCCTGGCCCTGCTGATCGACAACGCCGGTCGGCTGCCGCCGGGTTTCGACCTGGCGCGCGTGGCCTCCGGCGTGACCGGCCTGTCGCTGATCAAGGCGCTGCTGCCGCGCCGCGGCGCGCGCCTGGCCATCGAGCAGCTCGGGTCGCTGGTGCGCACCACGCTGGAACTGGGCGGCCCGGCGATCCGCGAGGAACTCGAATGAGCGCCCCGGCGATCGCCGCGACGCCGCTGGTGCTGGTGGTCGACGACGACCGCCTGGTGCTGGCGACACTTTGCGCCGGGCTGCGCCAGGCCGGCATCGAGGTCATCGAGGCCGACAACGGCGACGATGCGATCCTGCTGGCGCGCCGGCACAAGCCCCAGCTGGCGATCCTGGACATGCGGATGCAGGGCAAGTCGGGCATGGACGTCGCCCGCTACCTGTCGGCCAATACGCGCACCGGCTTCCTCTTCCTGTCCGCATTCAATGACGCCGAGACCATCTCCGAGGCCAAGCGCCTCGGCGCGCTGGGCTACCTGGTCAAGCCGCTGGACGTCAAGCAGATCGTGCCGGCCGTGCATGCCGCGCTGGCCCAGACCGCCAGCCCGGCGCCGGCGCCCGCGGCCGTCGGCGAGAACCGCGGCCTGCGCGACGAGCAGGTGGCGGTCGGCATCCTGATGGAGCGCCTGCGCCTGGACTACGACCGCGCGCTCGACGCGTTGCGCAACCAGGCGCGCCTGGAAGGCGCCACGGTCGAGGCGCTGTCGACCAGCATGGTCGAAGCCGCCAACCGCCTGAACTCAATCCGATAATTACCAGCGGGGCTTTCCGCGGGGACGCCCCGCCGTCCTCACCCGATCCCGCCCGCGCGGGCGCGGGGAGAAACCCTACACCTGCGCCACCGCGCTGCGCGCCGCCGCCCGCTGCAGCGTGAAGTAGAAGCAGGCCCCGCGGCCCGGCTCCGACTCGGCCCAGACGCGGCCGCCGTGCTTGCGCACGATCCGCTGCACGGTCGCCAGGCCCACGCCGGTTCCCGGGAACTCGCTCTGCGAGTGAAAGCGCTGGAACAGCCCGAACAGGTGCTCGGCGAACCGCATGTCGAAGCCGGCGCCGTTGTCCCGCACGAAGAACACGTCATTGCCGTCCACCAGGTGGTAGCCGAACGCGATCACGGCGTGCGGCGCCTGGCCACTGAACTTGAATGCATTGCCCAGCAGGTTCTGCAGGACCAGGCGCAGCAGCACCGGGTCGCCGCTGGCGCGCAGGTCCGGCGCGATATGGAACTCCACCGCGCGCCGGGGATCGCCCGCGCACAGTTCGTCGGCCAGCTCCTGCGCGGCCTGCGACAGGTCCACCGGCTCGATCGTGAGCTCGCGCGTCGTGCGCCGCGACAGCGAGAGCAGGGCGTCGATCATGGCGTTCATGCGTCCGGCCGCCGCGATGATGCGCTGGATGTGCTCACGCCCCAGCGTATCGAGCCGCGCGCCGTAGTCCTCGAGAATGATGGTGGCAAAGCCGTCGACCACGCGCAGCGGCGCGCGCAGGTCGTGCGACACCGAGTACGAGAAGCTCTCCATCTCGCGCGCGGCGATGTCGAACTGGCGCGCCTGCTCGGTGCATTCCCGCTCGAGCTGCGCCAGCCGCTGCCGCAGCGCGGCCGACTCGCCGGCCGGGTTCTGGCTGCTGTCGGGCGCTGCCAGGGCGCGGCGCAGGTACTGCAGGTCGCGCGCGCTGCGGCGATGCAGCATCCAGAGCACGGCCACCGCGACGGCCAAAGCCGCGCTGCATACCGACAACCAGATTTCCGTCGTAGCCAAGCCGGTCACCTAAGCCCTTGTCGTGGCGCCGCCGCCGGGGGCAGCCCGGGCACCTGGCCGCTGCTGCCGCCGCCCCGGGGGAGCGCAGCGCGCATTGTGCCAGCCGACGGCGCCAGGGGGCACCCGTGCCCCGACGAAGGGCGGATTGGCCCGGCTTTCCCGGCCATTTGCCGGTCAAGTTCCGCGCTACAACGTCGAAATCAGGATGGGCGACGCAAGTCCGGGCGCCGGCGCGGGCGAAAGCATTCGATGGCATTGGAAACACAGACCAGTGGGGAAGGAAACGGCCGGCCCAGTGCCGTGGGCGCCGCGGCCGATACTGTCCTTGCCGCGACGGTTCGCGGGCGCGGCCTGCCGCTGTCGCTGCGCCTGGGCCTGCTGGCCGCGCTGCCCAGCGTGGCCAGCGTGGCGGTGCTCGTGCCGCTGGCCCAGCGCCAGGCCGGCACGGCCACGCTGGTACTGGCCGCCGGTGCGCTGGCAGTCGTGGCGATGGTCATCGCCCTGCAGCAGGCCCGCGGCATCGCCGGCCTGCTGCGCCGCATCGTCGCCCGCTGCGACGTGCTGACGGCGCGCCACGGCGGCGCGGCGCGCGCGTCCACCCGCGACGAGATTCTCGGTCTGGCCCAGGCGGTCGAGGGCATGGCCGTGGCCGTGCAGCGGCACGCCGACGCCTGCCGCGACCAGATCCGCGACGAGCAGCAGCGCGCGCTGGACCTGCAGCGCCAGTACGCGCTGATGCAGATGCTGCGCAACCTGTCGTCGGCCGCCAACAGCGGCGAATCGCTCGAGCGGGCGCTGCAGAACTGCCTGCGCGAGGTCGGTGCCTACCTCGACTGGCCGCTGGGCCGCCTGGTCATGGTGGCCACCGGCCCCGGCGGCGCCGCGCCGGTGCGTTCGCACTGGTATGCGCCGGCCGCGGCGCGATTCGCCGGCTTCATTGCCGTGACCGACGACCAACCGCTCGAGGACGGCAATGCCGGCCTGATCGGCCGGGCGCGCCAGAGCAGCCTGTCGCAGTGGATCTCCGACCTGTCGCGGCTGGACGGCTGGCACCGGCGCGACACCGCGCTGGCCTGCGGCCTGCGCACCGGCTTTGTCATCCCGGTCTCGTCGACCGCCGAGGGTGCGGTGTTCGTCGAGTTCTTCTCCGAGCACCGCATCGACGCCGGCCCCGAGATGCTCGAACTGGTCGAGGCGATCAGCGTCGAACTGTGGGGCACCGCCAACCGCTACACTGCCGAGGCGACGCTGCGGTCCTCCGGCATGCGCGCCCGCCGGCTGGCGTCGATCGCCGAGGCCATGGAGGGTGCGATCGCCGTGACCGGGGCCAATGGCCGGGTCGAGTGGGTCAACGCCGGCATGACCCGCCTCGTCGGTTGCACCGCCACCCAGGCGATCGGCCGCGACGTGCCGGCGCTGCTGTTCCCGTCGGATCCGGCCTCGGCGGCCGAGTGCCTGCGCCTGCTCACGGCCGGCGAGCGGGTGCGCGGCATGGTGATCCCGTCGCGGCGCGAGGGCGGCGACGACCGCTGGTACGAAATGGAGCTCCAGCCGATGCCCGACCGGGGCGCGGGTGCCGCCGGGTCCTTCGTGCTGGTGCGCGAGATCACCCACGAGCGCATCACCCAGCAGGCGCTGGGCCGCGCGCTCGAGGATGCCAAGCAGGCGAGCCAGTCCAAGTCGCAGTTCCTGGCCAACATGAGCCACGAGATCCGCACGCCGATGAACGGCGTGCTCGGCATGGCCGAGCTGCTGCTGGGCACCGACCTGAACGAACGCCAGCGGCGCTTCATCGAGTCGCTGTACCGCTCCGGCGAAGCGCTGCTGGACATCATCAACGACATCCTGGACTTCTCCAAGATCGAGGCCGGCAAGCTGGAGCTCGAGACGATCGACTTCGACCTGCGGACGCTGGTTGAGGACCTGATCGAGCTGCTGGCCCCGCGCGCGCACCAGAAGCGCATCGAGCTGGCCTACAAGCTGACACCGGGCCTGCCGGCAACGGTGCGCGGCGACCCGACCCGCCTGCGCCAGATCCTGATCAATATCGTCGGCAATGCGATCAAGTTCACCGAACGCGGCGAGGTGGTCCTCACCGTGGAGCCGCTGGCGGCCGACGGCGTCGCCACCGACGACGCCGGCCCGGCGACCACGGTGCGCTTCGTGGTCCGCGATACGGGTATCGGCATGCGCCCCGACGCGGTCGAGCGACTGTTCTCGGTCTTCATGCAGGCCGACCAGTCCTCGTCGCGGCGCTACGGCGGCACCGGCCTGGGCCTGGCGATATGCCGCCAGCTCACCGACCTCATGAAAGGCCGCATCACCGCATCGAGCCGCATCGGCGAGGGCTCGGTATTCGAGGTCGAGCTGCCGCTGTGCCACGGCGATTCCAGCGCGGTGCCCGCGCGCCTGGTGCCGGCCGCCTCGATCGCCGGCAAGCGGGTGTTGATCGCCGAGGACAACCCGACCAACCGGCGCATCCTGAGCGAGCAGCTCAATGCGCTGGACATGGACTGCGCGATGGCCGAGAACGGCCGCCAGGCGCTGCAGATGCTGCGCATCGCGGCGCAGTCGGCCAGTCCGTTCGACGTCGCCGTGGTCGACATGAAGATGCCGATCATGGACGGCATGGCCCTGGCCGAAAAGGTCCGCAGCGATCCGGCCCTGGCCCGCGTGCGTCTGGTGATGCTTACCTCGATCACCGGCCGGGACGAAGCCCGCCGCGCGCAGGCCATCGGCCTGGACGCCTACCTGTCCAAGCCGGTGCGCCAGCAGGAACTGGTCGCGACGCTGGCGGCGGTGCTGGGCTCCGAGCCGGCGGACCCCGCGCCGCAGCCGTTGGCGGGTCCGCTCGCGGGCCTGAAGGGGCGGCGCGTCCTCGTCGTCGAAGACAATCCGGTCAACCAGGAAGTGGTCAGCGCCATGCTGGCCGGCTTCGGTTGCGACTCGCGCCTGGCCGAGGACGGCCTGGTGGCGCTCAACCTGCTCGAGCGCGAGGACTTCGACGTCGTGCTGATGGACTGCCAGATGCCGACGCTCGACGGCTTCGAGGCGATGCGCCGGCTGCGCGACCCCGCCTATCGCCAGCACGACCTGGCGCGCGCGCGCCGCACGCCGGTGATCGCACTCACCGCCAACGCGTTGTCGGGCGATGCCGAACGCTGCCGCGCGGCCGGCTTCTCCGATTACCTGGCCAAGCCGTTCCGCCAGCGCGACCTGGGCGAGGTGCTCACCCGCTGGCTCGCTGCGGCGGGCGCAGGCGCGGTCGGGACGGTGCCCGCAGCGGGCGCGCCCTTGCCGACCCCGGCCGCGCTGCCGGTACATGCCGGCGCTGCCGAGGCACCGGTCGCCGCGGCGGCCGGCGAGCCTGTTCTCGAGGTGCGGGTGCTCGACGAGATCCTGACCATGGAGCGCAACGGCGCGCGGGACCTGTTGCGCCGGCTGGTGGCCGCTTACCTGAGCTCGTCGGCGGCCCTGATCGACACGGCCGACCGCGGTTTTGCCGCCGGCGACGCGGCGATGGTGTCGCAGGCCCTGCATACGCTGAAGTCCTCCAGCGCCAACCTCGGCGCGGTGCGCTTTTCGCGCGCCTGCGCCGAGATCGACGCGCTGGCCCGTTCGCGGGCGCTGGACCAGGCCGCCCCGCGCTGGGCGGCGCTGCGCCCGACCCACGCCGTCGTCGTCGCCGCGCTGCAGGCACTGGTACCGGCCGCCGCCCCTGCCCCTGTCGCGGTCCCTGCAGTAGCAGACCCCGCTTTTCCCCCTCTCCCGCGGGCGGGAGAGGGCCGGGGTGAGGGTGCTGGCGCCGCCGCCATCCGGTCCCCGATCGCGGCGGCCCGTTCATGAGCCTCATGCCCGTGCCCAGGGCCTTCGCGGATCGCGGCGCGGCGCGCTCGGTGCGCGAGGGCGACTGCGTGCTCCTGATCGACGATGATCCGGTGGTGCGCCTGCTGACCGTGGCGGCCCTGTCCGAGCGCGGCTGGCGCGTGGTCGAGGCCGGCGGCGGCAGCGAGGCGCTGGAGCAGTTCGCGCGCGAGCGCCCGCAGGTCGTGGTACTCGACGCGCTGATGCCCGCGCCCGACGGCTTCGAGACCTGCGAGCGGCTGCGGCGCCTGGCCGGCGGCGAGCATGTCCCGATCCTCATGCTGACCGGCCTGGACGACGAGCAGTCCATCGCCCGCGCCTACGAGGTCGGCGCCACCGATTTCTTCGTCAAGACCAACGGCCAGTGGACGCTGCTGTCCGAACGCCTGCGCTACATGCTGCGCGCCGCCCATACGCGCCAGGAACTGCTCACCAGCCAGGCCAAGCTCAACAAGGCCCAGCGCATCGCCCGGCTGGGCAGCTGGGAGTGGGACTTCCGCACCCGGCGGATCCGCGTGTCGGACGAATGCCGCGTGGTGGTCGGTCTGGCGGTGGCCGACGGCGAAGTGCCCGAGCGCCAGGCCTGGGCGCGGGTGGCGCCGGAGGATCGCGGCCGCATCGAGCGCCTGTTCCGCGACGGGCTGGCCAGCGCCTCGACCCTGACCTTCGAGTCCGGCGTGCTGCATCCGGACGGCCGCGCGCGCATCGTGCGCGTGGAGGCCGAATTCGAACGCGATGCCGACGGCGTCGCCGTGGCGATGCACGGCGTGATCCAGGACGTCACCGAGCGGCGCCAGGCCGAGGACCAGATCCGCCGCCTGGCCAACTACGACAGTCTGACGGGGCTGCCCAACCGGCGCTTCCTGCGCGAGGAGTTCGGCGCCATGCTCGAGCGCGCGCGCGGCGGCGACGGCGTGCTGGCGCTGCTGTTCGTCGACATCGACCGCTTCAAGCAGGTCAACGACACGCTGGGACACGAGATCGGCGACCAGGTGCTGCGCGAGGTCGCGTGGCGCCTGCACTCGACCGTGCGCGACACCGATACGGTCGCGCGGGTCGCGTTGCGCCAGGGCGAGACCGCGGCAGCGCGCGGCGACAGCCGGGTGGCGCGCCTGGGCGGCGACGAATTCACGGTGCTGCTGACGCACGTTGCCAGCCAGGCGGATATCGACCATATCCTGCAGCGCCTGGTCGACGCGATCCGCGTGCCCATCGACTGCTTCGGCCACGAGGTGCACGTCGGCGCCTCGATCGGCGTGGCGCTGTTCCCGCGCGACGGCGACGACGTCGACAGCCTGCTGCGCAAGGCCGACCTGGCGATGTACGCGGCCAAGGC
>JBBISD010000041.1:0-23101 GCA_037441485.1 Burkholderiales bacterium | reverse complement strand
CCGGCGCCGGCGAATCCGCCGACCGGCCCGGGAGTGTCGCCGGCGACGACACCGGCGCTGACGCCGGCGCTGACATCGGCGCTGACATCGGCGCTGACATCGGCGACGACATCGGCGAAATCGTCGGCGCCGGCGGCGATTTGCCGCTGGCGGCGCTGGCGGCGCAGCAGCTTGCCGTCACCGCCGAGGGCAACGGCCTGCGCCTGGACAAATACCTGGCGATGCGCCTGCCCGAGGTATCGCGCAGCCGGCTGCAGCGCTGGATCGCCGACGACGCGGTACGGCTCAACGGCGTGGCGGCGCGCGGGCGTACCAGCGTCTACGCCGGCGACCGCATCGACGTGCAGGAGCGCGCGGCGCCCGAGCAGCAGGCGTTCGCGCCTGAACCCATCTCCTTCCCGGTCGTCTGGGAGGACGACGCGCTCATCGTCATCGACAAGCCGGCGGGCCTCGTGGTGCATCCGGGCGCCGGCAACTGGAGCGGCACGCTGCTCAACGGCCTGCTGGCCTACGATCCGCGGCTGGCCGCGCTGCCGCGAGCCGGCATCGTTCACCGCCTGGACGCCGGAACGTCCGGCCTGATGGTGGTGGCCCGCACGCTGGCGGCGCAGCTCGATCTGGTGCGCCAGCTGCAGCGGCGCGCCGTGGTGCGCGAATACTGGGCGCTGGTGGCCGGCGCGGTGCCGCCCAATGTCACCATCGACGCCGCGCTGGCGCGCGACCCGCGCAATCCGCTGCGCTTTCGCGTCAGCCGTGCCGCCGCCGCGCGTCCCGCGCGTACGCATGTGCGCTGCCTGGCGCAGTGGCCGCTGCCCGGCACCCGGTCGGTGCTGTCCTGGGTTGCCTGCCGGCTCGATACCGGCCGCACGCACCAGATCCGCGTGCACCTGGAGTCGCTGGGCCACCCGCTCGTGGGCGATCCGCTGTACCGGCGCCACCTGCCCGCCCAGATGCTCGCGCGGTGCCTGCCGGGCCACGACCTGGGCCACCAGGCCCTGCACGCCTGCCGCCTGGCGCTGCTCCATCCAGTGCGGCGCACCGGCCTGTCGTGGACGCGGCCGCCGCCCGACGACCTGCGCGGCCTGCTGCGCGCGCTCGGCGCGTCCGCGTCGCAGCTGCAGCCGCTGGCGCAGGGCTACTTTCGCACGCCGGGTGCCGGCCAGACCGGGGACCCGGTCGCAGACCGCCCCGGGGACGACGATGACTGAGCCAGATGCGCGGTGGCTGGTACCCCGGTGGCCGGCACCGCCGGGCGTGCACGCGCTGATCACCACCCGGCAGGGCGGTGTCTCGCAGGGACGCTGGGATGACGGCGGCGGCGGCGGGGGATTGAACCTGGGCCTGGGCAGCGATGCGCCCGCCGACGTCGAGCGCAATCGCCGGCGCCTGCTGGCCAGCCTGCCGGCGGCGCCCTGCTGGCTGCAGCAGGAGCATGGCACCGACATCGTCGATGCGGGCGCGGCGGCCTCGGGGGCGCGGGCCGACGGGTGCTATGCCACCGGCGTGGACGTGGTCTGCGCGGTAATGGTGGCCGATTGCCTGCCGGTGCTGCTGGCCGATGCCGCCGGCCGCGCCGTCGCCGCGGCGCACGCCGGTTGGCGCGGACTGGCCGGCGGCGTGATCCAGAACGCGGTGGCCGCGCTGCGCACCGCGCTGGGCGATCCGCACGCGCCGCTGCTGGCCTACCTGGGGCCGGCGATCGGCCCGCAGCATTTCGTCGTCGGCCCCGAGGTGCTCGAGGCGATGGGCCGGCGCCTGCCCGACGCGGCGCGCGCCTTTCATCCGCATGCGCCGGGCAAGCTGCGTGCCGATCTTTTCGCACTGGCGCGCCAGGCGCTGGCCCAGGCGGGCGTGACGTCCGTCCATGGCGGCGGCCTCTGCACGTACAGCGACGCGGCGCGGTTCTACAGCTATCGGCGCGACCACCCAACCGGTCGCCACGCCGCCTTGATCTGGCGCAGTGCATCATTGCCGTAGGACGGCCGACAGCCGGTAAATTGTCGCTATCATCATCGGCAGAGCGGGAGAGCATCGGGTGGCAGACAAGATTTCTGCGGCAACGCAGCAAGCAGGCACTGCCGCGGCTGCGGGCGGAACGGATGCGGCCGGCACGGCGGCGCCCGGCGCTGCGGTGCCGGTGCTCCCGGGGCTGGTGCCGTTTCCCTGGCTCGCCTGGTGGCAAACCGGCCCGGCGCCCGCCGCGCCGATCCCCGGCCTGCAGGTCTCCCCGGAGCGGCTGCTGACGCTGCAGGAGTCCTACCTCGCCCGCCTGGGCGCGCTGTGGAGCGACTTCGTCGAGCACCCCGAGCGCGTCTCCGCACCGATACCCGACGGACGCTTCGCCGACCCGGCCTGGCAGCAGAACTCGCTGGCGGCGTTCATGGCGCGCGCCTACCTGCTCAACGCCGAGTACCTGGCCGCGATGGCCGCCTCGGTCGATGCCGAGCCCAAGACCAAGGCGCGGCTGAACTTCTCCGTGGCGCAATGGCTCGATGCGGCCGCGCCGTCGAACTTCCTCGCGTTCAATCCGCGCGCGCAGCAGCGCGTCGTGGAGACGCGCGGCGAGAGCCTGGCCGCGGGCCTGCAGAACCTGCTCGAGGACGTCGCCCGGGGCCGCATCTCGCAGGTCGACGAGGCGGCCTTCGAGGTGGGGCGCAACGTCGCCACCACCGAGGGCGCGGTGGTCTTCGAAAACGCGCTGATGCAGCTGATCCAGTACAAGCCGCTGACCGACACCGTGCGCGCGCGGCCCCTGCTGCTGGTGCCGCCGTGCATCAACAAGTACTACATCCTCGACCTGCAGCCGCAGAATTCCTTCATCCGCTACTGCGTCGAGCGCGGCAACACCGTGTTCGTCGTGTCCTGGCGCAACCCGCACGAGGACCTGGCGCAGATGGGCTGGGACGACTACGTGGCGCTCGGGCCGATCGCCGCCATCGACCACGTGCAGCGCATCACCGGCGAGCGCAGCATCAACGTGCTGGGCTTCTGCGTCGGCGGCACGCTGCTCGCCACGGCGCTGGCGGTGCTGGCGGCGCGCGGCGCGCAGCCGCCTGCCAGCGTGACGCTGCTCACGTCGCTGCTCGATTTTCGCGATGCCGGGATCCTCGACATCTTCATCGACGAGGCCCACGTGCAGATGCGCGAAAGGACGATCGGCGCCGGCGGCCTGATGCCGGGCCGCGACCTGGCCAATACCTTCTCCAGCCTGCGGGCCAACGACCTGGTCTGGAACTACGTGGTCAACAATTACCTCGAGGGCCAGCGCCCGCCGGCCTTCGACCTGCTGTACTGGAACGGCGACAGCACCAACCTGCCCGGACCGATGTACGCCTGGTACCTGCGCTATACGTACCTGGAGAACCGCCTGTGCCGGCCCGGTGGCGTGCGCACCTGCGGCCAGCCGGTTGACCTCGGGCGCCTGCACGCCCCGACCTACATATTCGCGGCCCGCGAGGACCATATCGTGCCCTGGCGTGGCGCCTACGATTCGACCCACGTGCTGCGCGGCGTCGCGCCGGCCGACCAGCGCTTCGTGCTCGGCGCCAGCGGCCATATCGCCGGCACGATCAATCCGGCCGCCCGGAACCGCCGCAGCTACTGGGTGCACGATGCGCCGGCCGGCGCGGACGGGGCGCCGCCGGTGTCCGCCGACGCTTGGCTGGCGGCGGCCACCGAGCATCCGGGCAGCTGGTGGGGCGACTGGGACCAGTGGCTGCAGGCATTCGCCGGCGGCAGCCGCGCGGCCCCGGCCGTCTACGGCGATGCCGACCACCCGGCGATAGAGCCGGCCCCCGGGCGCTATGTCAAGGAAAAGGCCTAGGTCCGGACGACCGGGCCCCGTTCACCTGGAAGGAGCAGCACCATGAAGGACATCGTCATCGTCGCCGCGGCCCGGACCGCGATCGGGAAATTCGGTGGTTCGCTGGCGCGCCACAGCGCCGTCGACCTCGGGGCCATCGTCGTGCGCGAGCTGCTGCAGCGCGCACGCCTCGCGCCCGAGGCGGTGGACGAGGTCATCCTGGGCCAGGTGCTGGCGGCGGGTGCCGGCCAGAATCCGGCGCGCCAGTCGTCGCTCAAGGCGGGCCTGCCCGTGACGGTGCCGGCGATGACAATCAACAAGGTGTGCGGCAGCGGCCTGAAGGCCGTGATGCTGGCTGCGCAGTCGATCGCCAACGGCGACGCGCGCCTGGTCGTGGCCGGCGGCCAGGAGAGCATGAGCCAGGCGCCGCACGTGCTGCCCGGCTCGCGCGACGGCTTTCGCATGGGCGACGCCAAGCTCGTCGACACGATGATCGTCGACGGCCTGTGGGACGTCTACAACCGCTACCACATGGGAATCACCGCCGAGAACGTCGCGCGCGAGCACGGCATCGGCCGCGAGCAGCAGGACCAGTTTGCGCTGGCCTCGCAGCACAAGGCCGAGGCGGCGCAGAAGGCCGGGCGTTTCCGCGAGGAAATCGTCGCGGTGCCGATCCCGCAGAAGAAGGGCGACGCGGTGCCCTTTGCCGACGACGAGTTCCTGCGGCTGGGCGCGACGCTCGAGTCGCTGTCGAGCCTGCGGCCGGCCTTCGACAAGGAGGGCAGCGTTACCGCCGGCAACGCCTCGGGAATCAACGACGGTGCCGCGGCCGTGGTGGTCACCACCGAGGCGCACGCCCGGTCGCTGGGCCTGCCGGTGCTGGCGCGCATCGCGTCGTTCGCCTCGTCGGGCGTCGATCCCAAGGTCATGGGCATGGGACCGGTGCCGGCCTCGCGGCGCGCGCTGGAGAAGGCCGGCTGGAAGCCCGCCGACCTCGATCTCATGGAAATCAACGAGGCCTTCGCGGCCCAGGCCTGCGCGGTCAACCAGGAAATGGGCTGGGATACCGCACGCATCAACGTCAACGGCGGCGCGATCGCGCTGGGGCACCCGATCGGCGCCTCGGGCTGCCGCATCCTGGTTTCGCTGCTGCACGAAATGAAGCGGCGCGATGTGCGCCGCGGCCTGGCCTCGCTGTGCATCGGCGGCGGCATGGGCGTCGCATTGACCGTCGAGCGCTAAGGCGCGCCGGCGAATAGCACCATCATCCAGGGGGACACGTCATGAGCAGAGTAGCCTACGTCACCGGCGGCATGGGCGGAATCGGCACCGCCATCTGCCGCAAGTTCCACGATCTCGGGCATACCGTCATCGCCGGCTGCGGGCCGACCCGCAACTACGAGAAGTGGCTGGCCGAGCAGAAGGCCGACGGCTACCAGTTCTTCGCCTCGGTGGGCAATGTCGCCGACTGGGAATCGACCCGCGCCGCCTTCGAAGTCGTGCTCAAGGATTTCGGCCGCGTCGACATCCTGGTGAACAACGCCGGGATCACGCGCGACAGCGTGTTCCGCAAGATGAGCCTGGACGACTGGCGCGCCGTCATCGACACCAACCTCAACAGCCTGTTCAACGTCACCAAGCAGGTCATCGACGGCATGCTCGAACGCAACTGGGGACGCATCATCAATATCTCGTCGGTCAACGGCGAGAAGGGCCAGTTCGGCCAGAGCAACTACTCGGCGGCCAAGGCCGGCATGCACGGCTTCACGATGGCGCTGGCACAGGAAGTCGCCAGCAAGGGCGTCACCGTCAATACCGTGGCCCCCGGCTACATCGCCACCGACATGGTCATGGCGGTGCGCGAGGACGTGCGCGAGAAGATCATCCAGACCATACCGGTGAAGCGCCTGGGGCGCGCGGAGGAAATCGCCTCGATGACGGGCTGGCTGGCGAGCGACGATTCGGCGTTCGCCACCGGCGCCGAATTCTCGATCAACGGCGGCCTGCACATGGGCTGAGGCGGGCCGGCGCCGGGGTTGCCCCCTGGCGGGGCGGGCGCGCATGGTCGCGGCGCAGGGCCCCGGCGCACGCCCGGACAAACCGCTAGAATCGGGTTTCGGGCGCGTGTCGGCTCGCGCCCGGCGGTGCGCTGCTGCGCGACCGGCACCCTGCGCAGGAATTCGATCTCACAAGGGTTGTGAACGCTATGAGCACGCCGCGCTTGATCAAGAAGTACCCGAACCGCCGCCTCTACGACACGCAGACCAGCACGTACATCACGCTGGTCGACGTCAAGCAGCTGGTGGTCGACCAGGAGGAGTTCCAGGTCGTCGACGCCAAGACCGGCGACGACCTCACCCGCCCGATCCTGCTGCAGATCATCCTGGAGGAGGAACAGGCCGGGGCGCCGATGTTCACGTCCCCGGTGCTGGCCCAGATCATCCGCTTCTACGGCAACGCGATGCAGGGCTTCATGGGCTCGTACCTGGAGAAGAACGTCCAGGCCTTCATCGACATCCAGCAGAAGCTGCAGGAGCAGAGCCGCGCGTTCTACGACACGAACAAGATCGGTCCGGAGGCCTGGACCCAGTTCGTCAACCTGCAGTCGCCGATGATCCAGTCGATGATGACCAGCTACATCGAGCAGAGCAAGAACCTGTTCGTGCAGATGCAGGAGAACATGCAGAACCAGACGCGTTCCATGTTCACCGGCTTCCCCTTCCAGCCGCCGCAGGACAAGAAGGGCGGTTGAGCGGAGTTTGGCCAAGGTAACCCCCGCCCGCCGCAAGCAGCCGCCGGCGGTCGGCTTCGTCTCGCTGGGGTGTCCCAAGGCGCTCGTCGATTCCGAGCGCATCCTCACGCGCCTGCGCGCCGAGGGCTACCAGATCAAGGGCAGCTACGAGGGCGCCGACCTGGTCGTGGTCAACACCTGCGGCTTCATCGACAGCGCGGTGGCCGAATCACTGGACGCGATCGGCGAGGCGCTGGCGGAAAACGGCCGGGTGATCGTCACCGGGTGCCTGGGCGTGCGCAGCGACCCCGGCGGCGCCAATCTGGTGCAGAGCGTGCACCCGCGGGTGCTGGCCGTGACCGGCCCGCACGACACCGACGGCGTGCTGCAGGCGGTGCACGCGCACCTGCCCCAGCCGCACGATGCCTTCGTCGACCTGGTGCCGGCGGCCGGCCTGAAGCTCACGCCGCGGCACTATGCATACCTGAAGATCTCCGAAGGCTGCAATCACCGCTGCACCTTCTGCATCATTCCGTCGATGCGCGGCGACCTGATGTCGCGCCCGGTCGGCGAGGTGATGCGCGAGGCCGAGGCGCTGGTGCGCCAGGGCGTGCGCGAGCTGCTCGTCATCTCGCAGGACACCAGCGCCTACGGCGTCGACCTGCGCTACAAGATGGACTTCGTCGGCGGCCGGCCGGTGCGCACGCGGATGACCGAGCTGGTTCGCGAACTCGGTGCGCTGGGCATCTGGGTGCGCCTGCACTACGTCTACCCCTATCCGCACGTCGACGAGGTGCTGCCGCTGATGGCGCAGGGCCGGGTGCTGCCCTACCTGGACGTGCCGTTCCAGCACGCCCATCCCGCGGTCCTGCGGCGCATGAAGCGCCCGGCCGCGGGCGAAGCCAACCTGGAGCGCATCCGCGCCTGGCGGCAGATCTGCCCGGAGCTGACCGTGCGCAGTACCTTCATCGCCGGCTTCCCCGGCGAGACCGAGGCCGAATTCGCGGCGCTGCTCGATTTCCTGCGCGAGGCGCAGCTCGACCGGGTCGGCTGCTTCGCCTACTCGCCGGTGGAGGGCGCCGCGGCCAACGAACTGGCCGATCCGGTACCCGAGGAGGTTCGCGAGGAGCGCCGCGGCCGCCTGATGCGGGTGCAGGAGGATATCTCGCGCGCGCGCCTGGCGCGCAAGCGCGGCACCGTGCAGCGCGTGCTCGTCGATGCCGTCGCTGCCGGCGGCGCCGTGGGCCGCTCCAGCGCCGACGCGCCGGAAATCGACGGCGTGGTGCACATCGCGCCGGATGCGCGCCTGGCAGTAGGCGAGTTCACCGACGTGCTGATCGAGCGTACCGATACCCACGACCTGTTCGGGCGGCTGGCGGCGTAGGTCGCGTTACCAGCTGTCCGCAAACAGGTTCAGGATCCCGTCCAGCCCCGCGTAATCGAGCGCCGCGCTGGCGCGTTCGCGCACGCGCGGCTTGGCGCGGTACGCGACCGACAGTCCGGCGGCGGCCATCATCTGCAGGTCGTTGGCGCCGTCGCCCACCGCGATCGCCTGCGCCGGCGTGCAGCCGGCCTGCGCACAGGCCTCGTGCAGGGCGCGGGCCTTGGCCGCCGCGTCGACGATGCGGCCGTCGTTCTGTGGCGGCCCGTTCACGACGCCGGTCAGGCGGCCATCGGCGACCTGCAGGTCGTTGGACCAGCTCGCGCCGATGTCCAGGTCGTCGCGCACCCGCTGCGCAAGGGCCGAGAAGCCGCCCGAGACCAGCAGGGTGCGCCAGCCGCGCGCGCGGGCCGCAGCCAGCAACGGGCGCGCGCCGGGCGACAGTCCGAGCCGCTCGCGGTAGACGCGTTCGAGCAGGTCGGCGGGCGCCCCGGCCAGCAGGGCGACGCGCTGGCGCAGGCTCTGCGCGTAATCGGGGATGTCGCCGCGCATCGCCGCCGCCGTGATGGCCGCGACAGCGTCGCCCTGGCCGGCCAGCCGGGCGAGCTCGTCGATGCCTTCGATCGTGATGAGGGTCGAATCCATGTCCAGCACGAGGACCCGGAAGGCGTCGCTGCGCAGTCCTGCCGGCACGAGCGCCGCATCGCAGTGCCAGTAGGCGGCCAGCGCGGCGACGATGCGCCGGTTGTCGGCGGTGTCGTCAATGCCGCACAGGCGCGCGGCCGCCGCCCGGCGCCGTACCGACGCCGTCAGGCAGGCCGCGGCGAAGGCCTCGACCGCCTCGGCGGCCAGTGCCGGCGCCTGGATCACGAGGTCGAGTTGCGCCATCGCCTCAGGTCCCCGCCAGCGCGCGGAAGACCGTGCGCAGCAGCTGCAGCCGCTGTTCGAGCTCGACGCCGGGCGCGTCGATCCGCAGGCGGTCCTGGCCCGCCAGGCGCACGCGCCGGTCGTGCTGGACAAGGGCGATGATGCGCGCCAGCTCCACCGGCGGCTGGGGCACGAAGTGCAGCCACATGGTGCCGGGCGCCGCGTCGATGCGGCGCACGCCCAGCGCCTGCGCATCCAGGCGCAGGCGGTGCGTATCGATCAGCGCGCGCGCCGGCGGCGGCAGGCGGCCGAAGCGGTCGGCCAGCTCCTCCTGCAGCGCGATGATCGCGTCGGCATCGGTGGCCGTGGCCAGCTTCTTGTACAGCGACAGGCGCAGGTGCACGTCGGGCACGTAGTCGCTGGGCAGCAGGGCCGGCACGTGCAGGTTGATCTCGGTGGTGGCCGCCAGCGGCTGCAGCAGGTCGGGTTCGCGCCCGGAGCGCAGGGCGCGCACGGCGGCATTGAGCATCTGCGAGTACAGGTCGAAGCCGACTTCCTGCAGGTTGCCGGACTGCGAATCGCCCAGCACCTCGCCGGCGCCGCGGATCTCCATGTCGTGCATCGCCAGGTAGAAGCCGCTGCCCAGCTCCTCCAGGTTCTGGATCGCCTCGAGGCGCTTCTGGGCGTTCTTGGTGATCGCCCCTTCCTCGATCATCAGGTAGGCGTATGCCTGGTGGTGCGAGCGGCCGACGCGGCCGCGCAGCTGGTGCAGCTGCGCCAGGCCGAAGCGGTCGGCGCGGTGGATCAGGATGGTGTTGGCGCTGGGCACGTCGATGCCGGTCTCGATGATCGTCGTGCACAGCAGGATGTTGTAGCGCTGCTGGTGGAAGTCGCGCATCACGTGCTCGAGGTCGCGCTCGGCCATCTGGCCGTGCGCGACGGTGATGCGCGCCTCGGGCAGCAGTTCGGCCAGCCGCGCCCGCCGGTTCTCGATGGTCTCGACCTCGTTGTACAGGAAGTAGATCTGCCCGCCGCGCTGCAGCTCGCGCAGGCAGGCCTCGCGGATCAGCCCGGGGCTTTCCTGGCGCACGAAGGTCTTGATCGCCAGGCGCCGCTGCGGCGCGGTGGCGATGACGGAGAAGTCGCGGATGCCCTCGAGCGACATCGCCAGCGTGCGCGGAATCGGCGTCGCGGTGAGCGTCAGCACGTCGACCTCCGCGCGCAGCGCCTTGAGGCGCTCCTTCTGGCGCACGCCGAAGCGGTGCTCCTCGTCGACGATCACCAAGCCCAGGCGGGCGAAGCCGACGTCGGCCGACAGCAGCTTGTGGGTGCCGATGGCGATGTCCACCGTGCCGGCGCGCAGCCCGGCGATGGCCTGCGCCATCTCCTTGGTCGAGCGGAAGCGCGACAGCTCGCTGATGCGCACCGGCCACGCGGCGAACCGGTCGCGGAACGTCTGGCCGTGCTGCTCGGCCAGCAGGGTGGTCGGGCACAGCACGGCCACCTGCCGGCCGTCCATGACCGCGGCGAACGCCGCACGCAGCGCCACCTCGGTCTTGCCGAAGCCGACGTCGCCGCACACCAGGCGGTCCATCGGCGCGCCCGAGCGCATGTCCTTGAGCACGGCGCCGATCGCCGCCTGCTGGTCGGGCGTCTCCTCGAAGCCGAAGCCTTCGGCAAAGCGCTGGTAGTCGCCCTCGGCAAAGGTGAAGGCGTGGCCCTTGCGCGCGGCGCGCAGCGCGTACAGGTTGAGCAGTTCCGCGGCCGTGTCGCGGACCTGGCGCGCCGCCTTGCGCCGGGCGCGGTCCCAGTCGCCGGAGCCGAGCACGTGCAGCGGGGCGGCGTCCGGATCGGCGCCGCTGTAGCGGCCGATCAGGTGCAGTTGCGCCACGGGCACGTACAGCTTGGAGGCGCTGGCGTATTCCAGGTGCAGGAACTCGGCCTCGCCTTCGCCGAGGTCCAGCGAGACGAGGCCCAGGTAGCGGCCGATGCCGTGCTCGGCATGCACCACGGGGTCGCCCACGCGCAGTTCCGCCAGGTCGCGCACCATCGCGTCGACATTGGAAGCGCGTTCGCGGTTGCGGCCGCGCTGGCGCCGCGGATTGCTGGCGAAGAGCTCGGCCTCGGTGACGATCGCCAGGCCCGCGTCGGGGACGCTGAATCCCTGGTGCAGCGGGCTTACCCCCAGGGCGACCGGATCGGCGCCATCGCGGAACGGGGCGAACGCGCCGGCGTCGCTGACCGGGAAGTCGAACTCGGCGAGCAGCTGCGCGATGGTCTCGCGCCGGCCGGCCGAGTCCGCCGACAGCAGCAGGCGCCCGCCGAAGCCGGCGCGCCAGGCGCGCAGCCGGTACAGCGGATCGGCGGCGCGCCGGTCGATCGCCAGGTCGGGCAGGGCGTCGATGCCGGCGGCGCTGTGCGCGGCGTCGGCCGCCTCCGGCGGGGCGGCGTCGGCGAGCGGCTCGGCCGCCTGCGCCGGCGCGGGCTCGGACAGCGCCAGGCGCGCGAACGGCTTGATGGCAGTGAAGAATTCGTCGGTGCCGACGAACAGGCGGTCGGGCCGCAGGCAGGGGCGCTGCGTGTCGCGCGACAGGAAGCGGTAGCGTTCGGCCGTCTCGGTCCAGAAGCGCCGGCAGGCGGCACTGACATCGCCGTGCGTCACCACCTGCGCGTTGCCGGGCAGGTAGTCGAACAGCGTGGCGCAGCGGTCGAAGAACAGCGGCAGGTAGTACTCGATGCCGGCCGCGGCGATGCCGTTGCCGACGTCGCGGTACACGGTGGCGCGGCTCGGGTCGCCCTCGAAGGCCTCGCGCCAGCGGCCGCGAAACGCGCTGCGCGCCGGCTCGTCGAACGGAAACTCGCGCCCCGGCAGCAGGCGGATATTGCCGACCGGATACAGGCTGCGCTGGGTGTCCGGGTCGAACGTGCGGATCGATTCGATCGTCGTGTCGACCAGGTCCAGGCGGAACGGGATGGTCGCGCCGGTCGGGAACAGGTCGATGAGACCGCCACGCACCGCGAACTCGCCCGGCGCCACCACCTGCGTCACCGCCTGGTAGCCGGCCAGCACCATCTGCTCGCGCAACCGGTCCGGATCGATCGTCTCGCCCTGGCGCAGGAAGAAGGTGCGGCCCGCCACGAACTCAGCCGGCGCCAGGCGCCCCAGCGCGCTCGTCGCCGCGACCACCAGCACATCGACCGTCTCGTCCGCGGACGCGCCGTTGCGCCGGCGGAACAGCCGGTACAGCGCCTCCATGCGTTCCGAGACGAGGTCCGGATGCGGCGACAGGATGTCGTAGGGCAGGGTCTCCCAGCCCGGGAACGGCGCGACCGCCAGGCGCGGTTCGAAGTACGGAATCTCGACGGCCAGGCGCTGCGCGTCGAGGGCGTCGGCGCAGAACACGACGGTGAGCCGTCCCTGCGCGCGCCCCTCGTCGGCGAGCTGCGCCAGCAGCAGCGCGTCGCCCGATCCGGGCGGCCGCGCGAGGCCCGCACGCGATCCCGCCCGCAGTACCGGGCGTGCCAGAGCGACGCCGAGCGGGCCAGGAAGCATCTGCATGCCGGTATTATAGGGAGGCGCCATCGCTCTGCGGCCGCGGTGGCGATGGCCGCTCCCTTACGGATTTCGCACGATGGGTTCTTGTTGAAGCAGATTCTTGGCCTCGTACCGGCCGCCGGCGTCGGCACCCGCATGGGCGCCGACCGGCCCAAGCAATACCTGCCGCTGGGCGAGGCGACCGTGCTCGAACGCGCCGTGCGCAGCCTGCTGGCCGATCCGCGCGTTGCCGTCGTCGCCGTCGTGGTGGCGCCCGGCGACGACCGCGCGGCGCGGCTGAACCTGCCGCGTGCCTGCCGCATCCTGCCGGTCGGCGGCGCCACGCGCGCCGACAGCGTGCGCAATGGCCTGCGCGCCCTGGGGCCGGACATCGCCGCCGATGCCTGGATACTCGTGCATGACGCCGCCCGGCCGTGCCTGGCGCCGGACGACCTTGCCGCGTTGATCGATGCCGCGTGCGTCGACGACGCCGGCGCGCTGCTGGCGGTGCCCGTCAGCGATACCGTCAAGCGCGTCGACGGCGGCCGCGTCGCGGCGACGGTCGACCGCACCGGGTTGTGGCGTGCGCTCACGCCGCAATGCTTCCGCCGCGATGTCCTGGCGCGCGCGCTGGCGCAGCTGCCGGGGGCGGCCGGTTTCACCGACGAGGCCTCCGCCGTCGAGGCGCTGGGTCTGCGGCCGCGCGTGGTCGCCGGCGCTGCCAGCAACATCAAGATCACCACGCCGGCCGACCTGGCGCTGGCCGAGGCGCTGCTGCGCGCCCGGGAGCCCAGCTGATGCGCTTTCGCGTCGGCCAGGGCTTCGACGTGCACGCGCTGGTGCCGGGGCGGCGCCTGGTGCTCGGCGGCATCGAGCTGCCCGGTCCGCAGGGGCTGCTGGGCCACTCCGATGCCGACGTCCTCACGCACGCGGTCATCGACGCGCTGCTGGGTGCGGCCGGACTGGGCGACATCGGCGTGCAGTTTCCGGACAGCGACGAGCGCTACCGTGGCGCCGACAGCCTGGTGCTGCTCGCCCGGGCGCTGGAGCCGGTGCGCGCGCAGGGCTGGCGCCTCGCCAACGTCGACTGCACCGTCATCGCCCAGCAACCGAAGATCGCGCCGCATGTCGCGGCGATGCGCGCCTCGCTGGCCGGCGTGCTGCAGGTCGGCGCCGACGCGGTTTCCATCAAGGGCAAGACGAGCGAATGGCTCGGTTTCACCGGCCGCGGCGAAGGCATTGCCGCCCTGGCGGTGGTCGCCCTGGTCGGCGACTGAGGCGGGACGGGGAGCGCGTGCCGATCCTGCAGGCCATCGACGTGCAGTGCGTGCGGGGCGAGCGCTGCCTGTTCTCGGGCCTGCAGTTGCGCGTCGGGCCGGGCGAGTGCGTGCACGTCGCCGGCGACAACGGCGCGGGCAAGACCAGCCTGCTGCGCATCCTGGCCGGCCTGCTGGCGCCAACGCACGGCCGGGTGCAATGGAACGGCGCCGACATCCTGGCCACGCGCGAGGAGTATGGCGCCGACCTGGCCTTCGTCGGCCACCTCAACGGCGGCAAGGATGACCTAACCGCGCTCGAGAACGTGCGCTTCGAGGCGGCCCTGCGCGGCGCCGATGCCGGTGAGGCGGCGGCGCTGGCGGCGCTCGAGCGGCTGGGGCTGGCCGGCCACGCCGACGCCTTCGTGCGCCATCTGTCGCAGGGGCAAAAGCGCCGCGTGGCGCTGGCCCGCCTGTGCGGGGCGGCGCGGGCGCCGCTGTGGATCCTCGACGAACCGTTCAACGCGCTCGATGCCGGCGCGGTGAACGTGCTGTACGGCCTGATCGAGGACCAGCTGGCGCACGGCGGCATGGTTGTGCTCACGGCGCACCAGGCGGTGCGCCTGCCCGCCGGCGCCCGGCGGCTGGACCTGGCGGGCAGGGCGCCGGAATGAGCGGCGCGCTGCTGGCCGTCATCCGCCGCGACCTGCTGCTGGCACTGCGCCAGCGCGGCGACGTCATCAATGTGCTGCTGTTCTTCGTGGTCGTGGTCACGATGGTGCCACTGGGCGTCGGCCCGGAGCTCAACGTGCTGCGCATGATCGGCGCCGGCACCGTGTGGGTGGCCGCGCTGCTGGCCTCCATCGTCTCCCTGGCGCGGCTGTTCGCGCAGGACTTCGCCGACGGCGCGCTCGAGCAGATGCTGCTCTCCGGGCAGCCCCCGACGATCATCGTCATCGGCAAGATCCTGGCGCACTGGCTGGTCACCGGCGCGCCCATCACGCTGGCGGCGATCCCCATCGCCGTCATGTTCGACCTCGGGTTCGCGCCGGGCGCGACCCTGATCGCCGCGCTGGCGCTGGGTACGCCGGCGCTGAGCCTGGTCGGCGCGGTGGGCGCGGCGCTGACGCTGGGATTGCGCGGCGGCGGCGTATTGGTAACCTTGCTGGTGCTCCCCCTGACGGTGCCGGTGCTGATCTTCGGCGCCGGCGCGGTGGATGCCACGGCCGGCGGGCTGTCGCCGGCGTCGAACCTGCTGCTCCTGGCCGGGCTGTCGCTGGGATCGGCGGCACTGGCACCGTGGGCCATCGCGACGGCTCTGCGCATATCCCTGGAATAACCCGGCAAAACCGCACGCGGCCGCGCCCACAACGGAAATCCAACGCCCATGAACGCCAGCAGCTCCGCACCGTCCGGATTCCACCTGTTCCGCTATGCCGCGCCGCCGGAGTTCTACCGCCTGGCCGGCCGGGCCGTGCCGGTGGCGGGTACCGTGGCCGCCGTGCTGGCCGCCGCGGGCCTGTACCTGGGTTTCTTCGTCGCGCCAACCGACGCCCAGCAGGGCGAGGCCTACCGCATCATGTTCATCCACGTGCCCGCCGCCTGGATGGCGATGTTCATCTATGTGGTCATGGCGTTCTGGGCGGGCATGGGCGTCGTCTTCAACACGCGCATGTCGGCGGTCATGGCCTGCGCGCTGGCGCCCACCGGTGCGCTGATGGCCTTCCTGTCGCTGTGGACCGGGGCACTGTGGGGCCGGCCGGCCTGGGGTACCTACTGGGACTGGGACGCGCGCATGACCTCGACCCTGATCCTGCTCTTCCTGTACATGGGCTTCATGGCGCTGCACAGCGCCATCGACGACACGCGCCGGGCCGACCGCGCGGCCGGCGTGCTGGCGCTGGCCGGCGTGGTCAACGTCCCGATCATCTATTTCTCGGTGCAGTGGTGGAACTCGCTGCACCAGGGGTCGTCGATCACCCTCGGCGCCAAGCCCACCATCGCCGCGCCGATGCTGCTGGCGATGCTGGTGATGGCACTGGCGTTCTGGGCCTATTGCATTGCCGTTGCCCTGGCGCGGGCGCGCGCCATCGTCCTGGAACGCGAGCGCGCCAGCGAATGGGCCCGCGACATTATCGGGCGCGCGGCATGAACTGGGGCAGCTGGCAGGCGTTCTGGGCGATGGGCGGCTACGGCGGCTACGTGTGGGGCGCCTATGGGGCCGTCGCCGTGGTGGTGGTTGCCGAACTCCTCGCGCTGCGCGCGCGGCTGGCACGGGCACGGCGCGGCAGCGCGCGGCGGAGCCGGCGCTAGGGCCAGCGCCGCTACTTCTCCGCCGTGCTGTCCCCGGTGAGCTTGTCGTGCTCGAGCCGGCGCGTCTGGTCCAGGTACCAGTCCTTGACCTGCAGGCTGGCGAGGTAGCGCGCCAGCACGTGCCGGTCCGCCGGCGGCATGGCGGCGTAGGACGGATGCCGGTATTCGGGCTTGAGGCGCGACGGCAGCATGGCCTGCGGATCGGGCGCCGACAGGTAGTCGAACAGCCACGCCTCGGTGCGCAGCGCGCCGATGCCATCGAGCATCGGTGCCGGCACGGCCTGCAGCGGGCTGCGCGTCGTCCACAGGCTGTGGCACTGCCGGCAGTCGTAGGCGCGCAGCAGGTCGCCGGCGCTGGCCGCCAGCGCCGCCGGCGCCGTCGAATAAAACGGGATCTCGCGGTCCTGGGCGCTGGGCCGCTCGAGCAGCGCGCGGATCACGCCGGCGCCGATCAGCACGCCGATGATGCCCAGCACCACCAGTTCACCGCGCCTCACCGCCGGGCCCCGCGGCGTGGCGCGTCGCCGGCCGCGCCCGGGCGGTCAGCCACGCTTCTGCGCGGCCTCCGCCGCCTGCATGGCCAGGTGCCGCTCGCGGCTGGCGAGCTGACTGGCCATGACCTCCTGCGCCTTGGCGAAGTCCTCGGGGGTCATCTTGTCGCGATCGCCTTCGTTGAAGACGACGTACTTGATGTCCTCGTCGAACTGCTCGTTCTTGAAGCCCCAGCGCATCCACAGCACCGCGGCGATGATGATGGCCGCACCGGCGAACAGCCAGACGTAGATCGTCCAGCCGTCGGGAAGCGATTCGATTAATCCCATGATGACTTTCTCCTGTCAGAGACGAGCGGGACGCCGCGCCGTCGATGCACCCGCCCGATGCGCCCGCGCGATGCGCGGCGGCGCGCGGATCGTAGCGCAAACGCGCGAACGGCTCCGTTGCCGTTCGTGAGTGCATGCCGTGCGCAAACGCGGCGCAAATCGCATTGATTCTCATCACGCCGCGCGAGCGCGCCGCAGCAATGGTGCCGCTGTTGCTGGAAGGATACGCGCATGCATTTCGCGCGCAAAAGACCTTTACGCGAATGGCGTTTCTGGTCAGACTCCGCGCATTCTGAAGGAGTACGCGAGAAGCGCGTTTAGCGCAGGCTGCCATAGTAAAAGACGGTGGCCGGCACGGTAAGGTTCCGCACTCCATGACGCATTCACGGAGTGCACGGCAAGAGCCGGCGGCGCGGCGGTACGCGACCACAGACCGGGAAGGGGCCACGGAAGAAATGCGATGGCAGGCGGTTTTCTGCGGCGGGTGCGGCGACATTGCGGTGCGCTGCCTTGACAGTGGGGAAGCCGACTACCTATGATGCAGCATCGAGAAGCGCCAAAAGCACAAAAAAATGGTGCGCTTCGTTTAAGCGAGAGAGCGGGTCCGGCGCAGGAGCAGTGGTTGGTTCGGCAGTGTCTTTGGGACGCGTTTTCGTAAAACACGGGTTTTGTCTGGCTGGCGCACTGGCGTACTTCTGCCGGATGCGGGGTCGTTCATGAGGAATAGGCAAGGGGGAGAGCATGGAAGGTAAGGCGATAACGGTTCGGGCCTTTTGGGCAATCCTGATCGGCGGCATGCTGACCGGCATGGGCAATGGCAGCGTGTTCGGCGCCGCCATGATGTGCTTCCTCGGTCGCGGCGGCTTCGCCGACTGGGGCGGCATCTACGGCTCGGCCTACGATCCGAGCACCTTCACCGGCTTCATCGACTGGGCCATGATCGTCTTCGGCATCGGCTTCGTCGGCATCCTCGTTGTCGGCCTCACCCAGCACGACGCGCTCGAGCGCGCCGCGCGCAAGTGAGCGCCGCGCACCTCTGCAAATTCCCGGCCGCTCCGGACCTTTTCCAAGGGACAACACCATGGCGCTGATCGCCGCACTTTTTGGAATGACGCTTGCCTTCTCCAGCATGTTGCTGTCGTACTACTGCCTGACTCCGAAGAAACGGAATCAGAACCACCAGCTTTGATCGCCACATTCTTTTCTTCGGAAGAAACCGGGAGACACCATGTTCAAGTATCTGTTCGGGCGTAGCGAGGACATCCCGCCCGGGACCGCCGCGATATTTTTCGGCTTTTCGTCCATCGTCTGGTTCGTGATCGGCACCGGCCTGGGGTCGTTCAACGCGTCCAAGCTGGCTTTCCCCGACATGGTCACCGGCAACATCTGGTTCTCGTTCGGCCACATGCGCCAGGTGCACGTCCATGCGGTCATCTTCGGCTGGATCTCGATGGCCTTCGCCATGGCGATGATGTACATCACGCCGGCGCTGGGCAACACCAAGCTCTGGTCGGAGAAGCTCGGGATCTGGAACTGCTTCCTGTGGAACCTGGGCCTGACGCTGGGCCTGACGGTGCTGTGGTCGGGCATGACCTCCGGGCGCGAATACTCCGACTTCCCGTGGTTCATCGACCTGTACATCGCCTTCTTCATGATGCTGCCGCTGGCGACCAACGTCTGGATGACCATCATCAAGCGCCGCACGCAGGGCATCTACACCACGAACTGGTTCTTCGCCGCCGCCACGTTCATGGTGTTCATCGTCTTCCTGGTCGGCAATTCGCCCGAATTCTTCCACCTCACCGGCCTGACCGAGGGCTACCTCACCTGGTGGTTCGCCCACAACATCCTGGGCCTGTGGATCACCCCGGTTGCCGCGGCCATCGCCTACTACACCATCCCCAAGGTCACCGGCAATCCGCTGTATTCGCACCGCATCGGCCACCTGCACTTCTGGTCGGTGGTGGTTTTCTACTCGACCCCGGCTGCGCACCACCTGATGTCGGCGCCGCTGCCCGAGTGGCTCAAGTCCTTCGCGTCCGTCGAGGGCGTGCTGATCCTGGTACCGGCGATCGCCTTCGTGTCCAACCTGCTGCTCACCATGCAGGGCAAGTGGTACATGTTCGTCGAGAACCTCGAGGTGCGCTTCACGATCACCGGCGTGCTGATGGCCATCCCGCTGAACATGCAGGGCGGCTTCCAGCAGACGCGCGCCATCAACTGGTACATCCACGGCACCGGCTGGATCGTGGCCCACGCCCACCTGGCGCTGCTGGGTTTCTCCACGTTCCTGGAGGCGGCGGCGGTGTACTTCGGCCTGCAGACCATCATGCGCCGCAAGCTGTACTCGCTGACGCTGGGCAACATGCACTTCTGGCTGCTGCTGATCGGCTTCACCACGTATTGGGTCTCTATGACCATCGCCGGCCTGATCCAGGGCGCCGGCAAGATCTACGAGGTGCCGTACATCGACGTCGTGATCGCCGAGCACCCGTACATGATCGCCCGCTGGATCGGCGGTACGATGGTGTTCACCGGCAACATCCTGTGGCTGATCAACATGTGGCTGACGGCGCGCGAGGGCACCGTGGTGCCGAGCGGGCGCATGCCGCACGAACTGGCCTACGAGCGGTAAGAACGTCTCCCCGAGAAGCAGAGAGGAATCCACATGGCTTTCCGCGAATACAAGATCGGCGCGCGCATGTTCGGCGTCTCGCTGGCCAGCTCGATGTTCATCACGCTGGTGATGCCCACCATGGACATCCGCCAGGTCGGCTCCAGCGAGATCGCGCTGGACAAGCAGCTGGCCGCCGGGCGCGAGACGGGCTTCAATCTCGACGACCCGTTCATGCAGGGTCACAACAAGCCGCTGAAGGTGCTGCTGCACAGCGACCCGAAGACCAGCCAGCCGCTCGATGCGGCGCGCTACGTCTACGTGTTCAACGCGGGCACCTCGCTGCCCAGCGGCATCCTGCACCCGGTCACGCTGGGCTCCACCGTGGCCCAGCTGAGCGAGGCCCAGGGCCACATCAGCGAGGCCAGCAAGGCCACGGGCGCGGTGTTTGCGGTGTCGCACGGAACGGTGGACGGCAAGGACGTGCCGTTCATCGAGAACCTGACGTCGACCAGGGGCTGGACGCCGGCCGACATCCTGCTGGTCGCCAAGGACGAGGACGTGGCGCACGTCGGCGCGGGCAAGACCATGTTCGTGCGCGAGGGTTGCTGGTGGTGCCATACGCTGCTGCCCGAGGAAACCCAGGACTGGCAGGTGTTCGGCGCGCCGCCGGCGCTGGGCGACTTCAACGGCGAATCGCCCACGGCCTTCGGTTCGGACCGCAAGGCGCCCGACCTGCTGCACGTGGGATCGCGCAACAGCTCGCGCGAGTGGCTGATGATGCACTTCTTCAACCCGCGCCTGGTGCAGACTCATTCGATCATGCCGCGCTTCGACTACCTGTGGGGAACGGTCGACGCCAACGGCAACAAGATCGACTTCGACAAGTGGCGCACGGAATACCTCGAGTACCACGAAGGCAAGCGCGTGGTGCCACCGGACGTTCCCCCGTACGCCAAGGACTCGGAGATCCGCTACCTCATCGACTTCATCCTGAGCCTGAAGTAGCACCGGGCGCGGACGACGGCCAAGCACGCAACGACTAGAACCGGGCGGGACGGGCAGGCGGCGCCAGCCGCCCCCGGCGCGAAAAACAGGGAGGAGCAGTATGGCATTTACATGGAATCGACCGCTGCAGACGCTGAGCGACGACGAACTCAACCGCAAGGCGGTGGGCGTGTGGGAAGGCGAAAGCCTGGGCGGCCTGACGGAGGACAATAACCGCGTGCCGCAGCCCATCGTCGCACTGCTGCTGCTGACCGTCATCACCGCCTTCCTGGTGACCTTCCCGCTCTGGGGCCAGCGCCCCAACGCGGCCATGTACGCCGGCTACGTCAAGGCCATGAGCGATCCGCGCATCGCCGCCATCCAGGACGACGCCGCCGCCATGGCCGAAATCGTCAAGGCCGGCAAGGGCACCGACGGCGGCCGCTGGGACGCGCTGCTCGAGCGCCATCCGCTGACGATGGACGACCTGCGCATCGTCCGCCCGCAGATCGAGGCGCTGATGGCCAAGGGCGTCGACCTGTCCGAATACAACGTCGTGGGCGATCGCGTGCAGATGGCCAACTTTGAGGGCAACTTCATTCCCGACGGCAGCGGCGGCGTGCGCCGCGAGCGCAAGCAGCCGTGGTGGGACAAGGGCTACTTCATCGACATCTTCTTCATCATCTTCTTCTTCACCGGCGTCACCATCGCCGTGAAGCGCCTGCCGCCCAGTTCGTGGCAGCCGGTCCACAGCAAGGACCACTGATCCAGGACCGCCCAGGCGCGCCGCCGCGCGCCGGCCCAACCAACTTCCGGAGCACGCCATGATCGAAATCGACAACCCGCCGCTCGTCCTGTTCTGCATCGTGATGCTCGCCTTCCTGGCGCCGCAGCTGTACAGCTTCTTCGTCGACAAGTTCGACAAGAACAAGCCCCAAATCAAGTTCTGAGCAACCGCCGGACCGTCACCACAGAATCGAGGGGACTGCAATGCTGTTTGAGACCGATACCACGACGCGCGAAGTGCTGACCATGTACGGCATCTGGTTCGCCTTCATCCTGGCGCTGCTCGCCGTCGTCATGAAGCGCCACCGCAACTGATGCCGGCCGCCGGCGCCGCGCGCCGGTGGACCTGCACGCAACCGGCAATAGAAGAAATGTTCAGCGAAAAGGGGAAGTCAATGCGATTTGCAAACCGCGCAACGCGGCACATCCCGGCGATGCTCGTGGCTGCTGCCATGATGGCGGTGGCTGCCGCCGCTTCTGCGGAAGCGGGCAAGGTGACCGTCGATGTGGCTGCCGGCAAGAACATCTTCCTGAACGGCAAGGAGGGCGTCTCGCCCTGCCAAAGCTGCCACGGACCTAAGGCCCTGGGCATCGATGACCAGCAGACGCCGCGCCTGGCCGGGATCGGCTATGCCTACGTCGTCAAGCAGCTGACCAACTTCGCCAACGACGACCGCGTCAACGTGCTGATGAACGTCATGGCCAAGGGGCTCACCGAGGAGGAACGGCGCAACGTCGCGGCCTACCTCAATACGCTGCCGACCGAATCCGAGCCCTCCGACCTGGCCGCCCTCAAGGCGGGCGGAACGGAAGTGGGCGAGTCGTATCGCGGCCAGGTCCTGGTGCGCTACGGCGTGCGCGGCAAGGCGCCGGCCTGCCAGTCCTGCCATGGCTACAACGGCCGCGGCTCCGACCCAGTCTATCCGGCCATCGGACAGCAGAAGTACGTCTACCTCGTGAACCAGCTGAAGAACTGGCGCGATGGCAGCCGGGCCAATGACCCGCTGGGGCAGATGCGCGCGGTGGCCAGAAACCTGACCGACCAGGACATCTATGATGCCGCGGCGTTCCTGTCCCACGCGCCCAAGAGCACGGTGGGCGACGGGTTCCTGCCCAACAACCAGAGCGTGCTGGACAACCTGCACGTCGTCGGCAACTAGGCGCCGTCCCGCCGCGCCCCGGCGCGGCAACCCGGACGGCCCGGCCGCAAACCAGGACCGCGCGATCGACTGCGCGGTCTTTTTTTGATGTGCGGGAACTGCCCCGGCAATCGCCTGCCTAAGCGCTCGGGTGACCGCGGCCGCTGTGGCAGCTGGCGCCCGCGCGCCGGCAGGGGCAGTCAGCGTGGCGGGCGGCAAACGCGTCGCGCGCGAGCGGCAGGAAGGCGGTAGGCATGTGGCAGGCATGGCAGCGGCTCCGGCGCGGCGAGAAGATCCTCTTCTCCGTGGTGTTCTTTCTCATCGTCGTCACGGTCGTCAATTACGGCTTCCTGGAGTGGCGGCGCAGCACCCTGGACCGGCCGATGTACCCGATCCGCACGCACTATGAATTCTCCGGCGAGGGGTTCCGCGGTTCGGAGCTGTTCCGCCAGAACAACTGCATCGCCTGCCACCGCGCCATCGGCAACGGCTCGAACATGAGCCTGAACCTGGACGGCATCGGCTCGCGCCACGACCTGGCCTACCTGCTCGCCTTCCTGCGCGATCCGGAAGGCACGTATCCGAGCCGCACCGTCGACCACGGCCTGCCACCCAAGGAGGCGGCCTACGTCTCGCGGCTGCCGGAGGGCGACCGCCACGCCATCGCCGTCTTCCTGTCGCAGTTGCGTGCCGACCGCGGCGGTGCGTCGGCCGAGCAGCCGCCGGCCGGCAAGTCCGACTTCATCGACGCCATGCTCGACATGTGGGTGCCGGACAGCTGGCGGATAATGTTCCGGGACGTCCGCAGCGGCGATGCCGCCGGTGCGCCCGGGGCCGCGCCGCCGGGCGCCGCCGCGGGGCCGGCGGCG
>JBBISD010000040.1:0-23108 GCA_037441485.1 Burkholderiales bacterium | reverse complement strand
CGACCTACGCCTTGTAAGGGCGCCGCTCTACCGACTGAGCTAAGCACCCCGCGCCCCCGACCCGCCAACGCCCCGGGACACCGCGCCGGCTGTCGCGCCGCCGGCCCTGCCCGCCATCGCCGCCGCGCCAGGGACACCGACGCGGCCTGGACGACAGGCAAGCCCGCTAGTTTACCGCATCCTTGAGCGCCTTTCCAGCACGGAACTTCGGCACCTTGGCAGCCTTGATCTTGATGGGCTGGTTGGTGCGCGGATTGCGGCCGGTGCGCGCCGCGCGCTTGCCGACGACGAACGTACCGAAGCCGACCAGGGTGACCGCATTGCCCTTCTTGAGCGAACTGCCGATGCCGCCGATCATCGCTTCGAGGGCGCGGCCGGCAGCAGCCTTGGAGATGTCCGCCTGGCGGGCAACGTGTTCGATCAGTTCGGTCTTGTTCAAGGTGTCTCCCCCAGGTGCTGTTCCGTATCGGCCGCCCCGGCACGGCAGTGGTGCTGCTGTGCCGCGCATTGGCATGCTTGTTGTTGTGGTACCGCGCCGGAGCCGCGTTGCGGCTGCGCGTCCCGCGCCACTGCGTGCGGGAACGTTCTATTCAACCGCGCGGGTTGCAGGGTGTCAAGGGCGGCAGTCAATGCGACCGCGGCGACGGCGCGGATGCCGCCGCCGCCACGGACCGCAGGACCCGCCGGCTCAGTGCTTGAGCGCGTCGCCCGCTACCACCGGCGCCGCCTCGGGAGCGACCGCCTTGGCCGCGGCCACCGCGTTCGGGTCCTCGTCGGGCAGGGGCACCGGCTGGCGCTCCAGGGCGACCTGCAGCACCTGGTCGATCCACTTCACCGGGATGATCTCGATGCGGTTCTTCACGTTGTCGGGAATTTCCGCCAGATCCTTGGTGTTTTCCTCCGGAATGAGGACGATCTTGATGTCGCCCCGCTGGGCCGCCAGCAGCTTTTCCTTCAGGCCGCCGATCGGCAGCACCTCGCCGCGCAGCGTGATCTCGCCCGTCATCGCGACGTCGGGCCGGACCGGGATGCCGGTAAGCGTCGAAACGATGGCGGTCGTCAGGGCGATGCCGGCGCTGGGCCCGTCCTTGGGCGTCGCGCCTTCGGGCAGGTGCACGTGCAGGTCGCTCTTCTCGAACACCTCGTCCTTGATTCCCAGCCGGCGGGCGCGGCTGCGCACGACCGAGCGGGCCGCCTCGACCGATTCCTTCATCACGTCCCCGAGCGAACCCGTACGGATGATGACGCCCTTGCCCGGCATCGACGTGGTCTCGATGGTGAGCAGTTCGCCGCCGACCTCGGTCCAGGCCAGGCCGGTGACCTGCCCGACCTGCGCGGACTTCTCGGCCACGCCGAAGCTGTAGCGCCGTACGCCCAGGTACTTGTTGAGGTTGGCCGGCGTGACGCGCACCTTCGAGCCGCCCGGCTTGAGCAGCGCGGCCTTGACCACCTTGCGGCAGATCTTCGAGAGCTCGCGCTCGAGCGCGCGCACGCCCGCCTCGCGGGTGTAGTAGCGCACCACGTCGCGCACGGCCGTCGAGGTGACCTCGAGCTCGCTCTTGGTCACGCCGTTGTTCTTCATCTGCTTGGGCAGCAGGTAGCGCATCGCGATGTTGACCTTCTCGTCCTCGGTGTACCCCGACAGGCGGATGACCTCCATGCGGTCGAGCAGCGCCGGCGGGATGTTCATCGTGTTGGCGGTCGCCACGAACATCACGTCGGAGAGGTCGTAGTCGACCTCGACGTAATGGTCGACGAAGGTATGGTTCTGCTCGGGATCGAGCACCTCGAGCAGCGCCGAAGACGGATCGCCGCGGAAATCGGTGCCCATCTTGTCGACTTCGTCGAGCAGGAACAGCGGGTTGCGCACGCCGACCTTGGCGAGGTTCTGCAGGATCTTGCCGGGCATCGAGCCGATATAGGTGCGCCGGTGGCCGCGGATCTCGGCCTCGTCGCGCACGCCGCCCAGCGCCATGCGCACGAATTTGCGGTTGGTCGAGCGGGCGATCGACTGGCCCAGCGAGGTCTTGCCGACACCGGGCGCACCCACCAGGCACAGGATGGGCGCCTTCACGCGATCGACCCGCTGCTGCACCGCGAGGTACTCGACGATGCGTTCCTTGACCTTCTCGAGGCCGTAATGATCCTCGTCCAGGACACGCTGCGCGTTGGCCAGATCGTTGTTGATCTTGCTCTTCTTCTTCCAGGGCAGGTTGACCAGGATGTCGATGTAGTTGCGCACCACCGTGGCCTCGGCCGACATCGGCGACATCAGCTTGAGCTTCTTGAGCTCGGCCTCGGCCTTGGCACGCGCCTGCTTGGGCATGCGCGCCACCTTGATCTTCTTGTCGAGCTCGTCAAGGTCGGCGCCATCCTCGCCCTCGCCGAGTTCCTTCTGGATCGCCTTCACCTGCTCGTTGAGGTAGTACTCGCGCTGGCTCTTCTCCATCTGGCGCTTGACGCGCCCGCGGATGCGCTTTTCGACCTGCAGGATGTCGATTTCCGTTTCCAGCTGCGCCAGCAGGTGCTCCAGGCGCTCGTTCAGGCCGGACATCTCCAGGATCTTCTGCTTCTGCTCGAGCTTGAGCGGCAGGTGGGCGGCGATCGTGTCGGCCAGGCGGCCGACCTCGTCGATGCCGGCGATCGACGTCAGGATCTCGCTGGGGATCTTCTTGTTGAGCTTCACGTACTGGTCGAACTGAGCGACGATGGCGCGGCGCAGCGCCTCGAGCTCGGCATCGGCGCCCGTCTCGGGTTCGATCGGCGTGAGTTCGCACTGGAAATGGGTGCCGAGGTCCTCGATCGAGTCGATGCGCGCGCGCTGCGTGCCCTCGACCAGCACCTTCACCGTGCCGTCGGGCAGCTTGAGCATCTGCAGGATGTTGGCGACGCAGCCGATCTCGTAGATGTCCTCGGCGGCCGGCTCGTCCTTGGCGGCATTCTTCTGCGCGACCAGCATGATGCTCTTGCCGGCCTCCATCGCCACTTCGAGCGCCTTGATCGACTTGGGCCGGCCCACGAACAGTGGAATGACCATGTGCGGAAAAACCACGACGTCGCGCAGCGGAAGCAGCGGCAGGGCCGAGGTGTCGGACGGGAGGTTTTCGTGGGCCACGTTGGGCTCCTGGTGGTTCAATGGTGCAGAAATGGGGCCGGAAAGGCGGCTTTCAAGCCGTCGGCGGGCGGAAATGAATCTAGCACGCTGGCACGGCGCCTGCCGGGAGGGAATAGGCCGCTTCCGGCCGGGCTTCTTGCCGTACCGGCGGCCCGGGCCGCCGCTCAGCGCGGCGCGCCGGCGACCCTGGGCTGGTCGGAATACAGGACGATGGGCTGGCCGTCGGCGACGGCGTTTTCATCGACCACGACCTTGGCGACGTTCTGCATGCCCGGCAGTTCGTACATGATGTCGAGCAGCACCGCCTCGACGATGGACCGCAGGCCGCGCGCGCCGGTGCGCCGCTTGAGCGCCCGCTGGGCGATCGCCTGCAGCGCGTCCGCGCGAACCTCGAGCTCGACGCCTTCCATGGCGAACAGCCGGCGGAACTGCTTGATGAGCGCGTTTTTCGGTTCGATCAGGATCTCGACCAGCGCGTCCTGGCTGAGTTCCTCGAGCGTCGCCACCACCGGCAGGCGGCCGACCAGTTCGGGGATGAGGCCGAACTTGATGAGATCCTCGGGTTGGGCGTCGCGCAGCAGGTCGCCGACCGAACGGTTGCTCGGGCTGGAGATCTGCGCGCCGAAGCCAATGCCGCTCTTCTCGGAGCGGTTGCGGATGATCTTCTCCAGGCCGTCGAAGGCGCCCCCGCAGATGAACAGGATATTGGTCGTGTCGATCTGCACGAAGTCCTGGTTCGGATGCTTGCGCCCGCCCTGGGGGGGAACGCTGGCGATCGTGCCCTCGATCAGCTTGAGCAGCGCCTGCTGTACGCCCTCGCCGGAGACGTCGCGGGTGATCGACGGGTTGTCCGACTTGCGCGAGATCTTGTCGATCTCGTCGATGTAGACGATGCCGCGCTGCGCCTTCTCGACCTCGTAGTTGCAGTTCTGCAGCAGCTTCTGGATGATGTTCTCGACGTCCTCGCCGACGTAGCCGGCCTCGGTGAGGGTTGTGGCATCGGCGATCACGAACGGGACGTTGAGCAGCCGCGCCAGCGTCTGGGCCAGCAGCGTCTTGCCCGACCCGGTGGGCCCGATCAGCAGGATATTGCTCTTGGCCAGCTCGACCTCGTCCTTGCTGGTCAGGTGCTTGAGCCGCTTGTAGTGGTTATAGACCGCCACCGACAGGATGCGCTTGGCCTTTTCCTGGCCGATGACGTACTGGTCCAGGATGGTGCAGATCTCGCGGGGGCTGGGCAGGTCGGAGCGCGCCAGGCCGCCGGCCGACTCGGGGGTATTCTCGTCGCGGATGATGTCGTTGCACAGGTCGATGCATTCATCGCAGATGAACACCGACGGGCCGGCGATGAGCTTTTTTACCTCGTGCTGGCTCTTGCCGCAGAAGGAGCAGTACAGCAGCTTTTCGCTGGAACCCTTTTTGTCCGACATGCGCCCGAGCCTCGCTGTGGTTGCGCCGCGCCGCGATCAGGCGGCTTCGCTGCGCTTGACGAAGATCTTGTCGACCAGCCCGTAGCTTACTGCATCGTCGGCCGACATGAAGTTGTCGCGGTCGGTGTCGCGGGCGATGCGCTCCACCGTCTGGCCGGTGCGCTCGGCCAGGATGCTGTTCATGCGTTCGCGCAGGTAGAGGATCTCGCGTGCCTGGATCTCGATGTCGGTGGCCTGGCCCTGCGAGCCGCCGGACGGCTGGTGGATCATGATGCGCGAGTTCGGCAGCGCGAAGCGCTTGTCCTTGGCGCCGGCGGCCAGCAGGAAGGCGCCCATGCTGGCGGCCATGCCCACGCAGATGGTCGAGACATCCGGCTTGATGAACTGCATGGTGTCGTAGATGGCCATGCCGGAATAGACCGAGCCGCCGGGCGAATTGATGTACAGCGAGACGTCCTTGTCTGGGTTCTCCGACTCGAGGAACAGCAGCTGGGCCACGACCAGGTTGGCGGTCATGTCGTTGATGGGGCCGACGACGAAAATGACGCGGTCGCGCAGCAGCCGCGAATAGATGTCGTAGGCACGCTCGCCACGGCCGCTCTGCTCGATAACGATGGGTACCATGCCCAGGCCCGTGGGGTCCTGGAAGGCGGCTTCGGAGTGTTTCGTCATCTCGGCATCATCCCTTCGCACTGTCCATGAGTTCGTCGAAGGCCACCGCGCGCTCGGCGACCTGCGCCCGCTGCAGCACCCATTCGACCACATTGTCCTCCACCACGCCGGCCTCGACGTCGGCCAGGCGCTCGCGGTTGCCCATGTACCACTGGACCACCTCGGCGGGTTTTTCGTAGCCGCGGGCGATGCCCTCGAGTGCCTTGCGCACCTGGTCGGGCCGCGCCTGCAGGCCGTTGCGGTTGACGATCTCGCCCACCACCAGCGACAGGCGCACGCGCCGCTCAGCCGCCGAGGCGAACACCGCCGCCTCGGGCAGCGCGTGGCTGCCGCCCTGCGATTCGATCTGCGCCTGCGCCATCTGCAGCAGCCGCTCCTGCTCCTCGCCCACCAGCGAGCGCGGCAGCTCGAAGGTGCCGGCGCCCAGCAGCGCCTCCATGACGCTGTCGCGGGTGCGCGAGCGCAGGCGCGCCGCGACCTCGCGCTCGACGTTGCCCAGCACCTCGGTGCGCAGCACCGCGACGCCGCCGTCGGCAATGCCGACGGAACGGGCGAAGTCCTCGTCCAGCGGCGGCAGCACGCGCTCCTCGACGGTATTGAGCGTGACGGTGAACTCGGCCGTCTTGCCGGCGACCGCCGCGCCGTGATAGTCGGCCGGGAAGTGCAGCGGAAAGGTATTGCGGGCGCCGGGCACGGCGCCGCGCACCGCCGACTCGAACTCGGGCAGCATGCGGCCGCGCCCGAGCTCGAACGCGAAGGCCGAAGCCGTGCCGCCCTCGAAGGCCACCCCGTCGATCGTGCCGCGGAAATCGACCGTCACCCGGTCGCCGTCTGCGGCCGCGCGGTCCACCGGGGCGAAACTGCCGCGCTGGCGGCGCATCACGTCCAGCGTCTTTTCCACCTCGGCCGGACCGACCGGGCACACCGCGCGCTGCACCTTGAGACCCGCGACCTCGATCGGGCCGATCTCGGGATACACCTCGAAGGTGGCGCGAAAGCTGCGGTGATCGGCGTCGCCGGCGGCGGCCGCCTCGATCTGCGGACGTCCGGCCATGCGCAGGCGGTTCTCCTCGAGGGCGCGCGCCAGCTGGGCACCAACCTTGTCGCTGAGCACCTCGGCCTGGACCTGGGCACCGTGGGTGCGCTCGATCATCTTCACCGGCACCTTGCCACGCCGGAAACCCGGCAGGGTCGACTCGCGCGCCAGCCGCGCCAGGCGCTGCGCCACTTCGGCCGCGATCTCGGCGTTGGGTACATTCAGGTCGAGGCGGCGCCCCAGGGCGCTGATGGTTTCCACCGTTGTCTGCTGCATATCGTCTTCTGCTGGCTTTCCCTAATGTGTTGCCGCCGTGCTGCGCCGCCCGCCACACCGGGTCCTGCGCGCGCCGCCGCGATGGGCCGGGCCGGGCGGAACGGGGGAACGGGCGGCCTGCGGCCGGATGTTTCCTGGTGCGAAGGGGGGGACTCGAACCCCCACGCCGGTGAAGGCGTCAGGACCTAAACCTGGTGCGTCTACCAATTTCGCCACCTTCGCAACGCGCCGCGCGGCGGCCTTCCGGCGCCGCAACCGCCCTGCGGATGCGCGCCAGCCGCCGGACGGTGGCGATGGCCGAATTCTAATGCATCCGTGCCGGCGGCCTGGCCCGGGGCCCGGCATGTTAGTTTCGCCGCCATGGGCATCGACCACTACGAGAATTTCCCGGTTGCCTCGCTGCTGGTGCCGCGCCCGATGCGCCGCCCCATCGAGGCGATCTACCGCTTTGCGCGCCATGCCGATGACCTGGCCGACGAGGGCAATGCCGGCGCCGCCGACCGGCTGGCGGCGCTGGCGGCGCTGCATGTGGTGCTCGAGCGGATCGTGGCCGGCGCCTATCCGGACGACGGCCCCTGGGCGGCGCTGGCACGCGCCGTGCACGAGCACGCCTTGCCGGTGCCGCTGCTGCACGACCTGCTTGACGCTTTCGAGCAGGATGCGCGCGGCATGGTGTACCGCGACTACGACGACCTCTATGCCTATTGCCGCCGCTCGGCCAACCCGATCGGCCGGCTGCTGCTGGCCTTGTACCGGCGCCAGGAGCCGGCGCTGCTGGCGTGGTCGGACGCCATCTGCACCGGCCTGCAGCTGGTGAACTTCTGGCAGGACATCGACATCGACCATGCCAAGGGGCGCATCTACGTTCCACAAAGCGAATTCCAGCGCTTTGGCGTCGATCCGGCGCAGATCCGCCAGCGCCGCGCCGACGGCTCCTGGGCGCGGCTGGTGCGCGCGCAGACGCAGATCGCGCGCCGCCTGCTGCTGGACGGACGCCCGCTGGCACCGGCGCTGGGCGGCCGCATCGGCTGGGAACTGCGCGTGGTGATCCAGGGCGGCCTGCGCATCGCCGAGCGCATCGACGCCGTCGATGGCGATGTGTTCGCGCGGCGACCCGCGCTGCGGCGCGCCGACTGGGTCCGGATGGGCGTACGCGCCCTGGCCATGCACTGAAGACGGGAAGCGCCGCCGGCCATGACCCCCGACAATTACTGCCAGCAGCGTGCCAGCGCCAGCGGCTCGAGCTTCTACTACAGTTTCCTGTTCCTGCCGCCGCCGCGGCGCCGGGCGATCACCGCCCTGTACGCCTACTGCCGCGAGGTCGACGATGCGGTCGACGAGACCAGCGATGCCACCGTGGCCGGCGCCAAGCTCGACTGGTGGCACGCGGAGATCGACCGGCTCTTTGCCGGTGCGCCCCAGCACCCGGTCACCCGCGCGCTGGCACCGCACGTGGCGGGCTACGGACTGACGCGCGAGCGCCTGCTGCTGGTGCTCGACGGCATGCGCATGGATCTGGCGCAGAACCGCTTCCTGGACTTCCCCGCGCTGGCCCGCTACTGCCACCTGGTGGCCGGCGTCGTCGGCGAGATGGCCGCGGGCATCTTCGGTCTTACCGACGAGCGCACGTATGACTATGCCCGCAACCTGGGGCTGGCGCTGCAGCTGGTGAACATCATCCGCGACGTCGGCGAGGATGCGCGCCGTGGCCGCATCTATCTGCCGATCGACGACCTGCAGCGCCACGGCGTCAGGGCCGCCGACATCCTGGCGTGCCGCTATACCGATGGCTTCGCGGCCCTGATGGGCCACCAGGCCGATCGCGCCCGCACCGCGTTCGCCCAGGCGCTGGCAGCGCTGCCGGCGGCCGACCTGCGCGCCCAGCGCGCCGGGCTCATCATGGGGGCCATCTACGCCAGCCTGCTGGAGGAACTGGCGCGCGACGGCTTCCAGGTGCTGCACCAGCACGTGTCGCTCACGCCGCTGCGCAAGCTGGCGATCGCCTGGCGCACCTGGGTGTTCGGGCCGCCGGCGCGGATGCGCAAGGGACCGCCTGCTCCGATGAGTACCTGAGGTCCACGGCGCCGAAATGTCACGAGCACCCGCGCACGGGCCAGAAATCGATCGTCCACTCGTCATCGGCGCCGGCTGGTCCGGACTGGCGTGCGCCATCGCTCTGGTGCGCAACGGACACCGGCCGCTGCTGCTCGATGCCGCGCCCCAGGCCGGCGGCCGGGCCCGTTCGTTTTCGCATTCGCTGGGCGGCACGCCGGTCCAGCTGGACAATGGCCAGCACCTGCTGCTGGGCGCGTACCGCGACACGCTGGACCTGCTGGACACCGTCGGCGTCGATGCGGCACGCGTGCTGGAACGCTCCGGCTTCGCGCTGACCTACCCGGACGGCTGGCGCCTGGCCGCGGCGCGGCTGCCCGCTCCCTGGCACCTGGCCGCCGGCCTGGTCCGGGCCCGCGGGCTGGGCATCGGCGAGCGCCTTTGCCTGGCCCGCTGGTCCCGGCGCCAGGCCCGTACCGGCTGGCAGGTCGCCGGCGATGTTGCTGCCGCCGCGCTGTTCGAGGGCGAGCCACCGCACCTCGTGCGGCGCCTGTGGCGCCCGCTGTGCCTGGCGGCGCTGAATGCCGAACTCGAGGACGCATCGGCACGCATTTTCCTCAACGTATTGCGCGACAGCCTCGGAGCCGGCGCGCAGGCCAGCCAGCTGCTGCTGCCGCGCGTCGATCTCTCGCGCCTGTTTCCGGACGCGGCACTGGCCTGGTTGCGCGCCCACGGCGCAGACGTGCGTCTGCACAGCCCGGTAATGGCCCTCGAGGCGAACACCGGCGGCGTGCCCCACACGGCGCTGCTGCGCGATGAAAAGCTGCCGGCATCGCATATCGTTCTGGCGGTGCCGCCCGATCGCGCAGCCGCCCTGCTCGACGGCGCGCATCCGTTGCTGCAACCCGCTCGAGCGCTGCTGTCAGCCCTGCGGTTTGCCCCGCTTGCCACCGTCTACCTGCGCTACCGCCCCGCGACGCGGCTGACGCGCCCGGTGCTGACCCTGCTCGACGATCCGGCCCACGGCCACCACGGTCAATGGGCGTTCGATCGCGGCGCGCTCGATCCCGCGATGGCCGGGATCATTGCCGTCGTGATCAGCGGCGACGGCCGCTACCGGGACCTGGCGCGCGAGGCGCTTGGCGAGTCCGTCGCGCGGCAATTGACACAGGTTCTCGGGTTGCCGGAACCGCTCGCCCATTACGCCGTCACCGAAAAGCACGCCACCATCGTGCCCGGCCCCGGCCTGCAACGGCCCGCCGCCGCACTGCCCATGGATGGCCTCTACCTGGCGAGCGATGCGGCCGACAGTCCGTATCCATCGACGATAGAGGGTTCAGTGCGGGCCGGACGGCAGGCTGCGTCGCGGATCGGACCGGCGCTGCAGGGCACGGCGTAGGATTCTCCCGCGGCGCGGGGTCCTGGGCATATCCACTTGGCACCGGACCCTGACGGCCACTGACGGCCGTTGACCATGGGCAATGTTCCCCGTGTACTCGCGCCGTTGCTGGCAGTACGATTCCAGCGGCTACCTGCGGGAGGGCCACCATGCGCAAGTTCTTCCGGCATCCGGTCGACGTGCCGATCGAGATCCGTTTGAGCGAAGTCGGCAGGCGGACTCGCGCGCCGGATCTGCGGCGCGTGCTGGACGTGAGTCTGGGCGGCATCGCCTTCGACTTCTTCCACGAGCTTGACACCGGCGCCATCGTCGCGCTGCGGATCCCGACAGTGCGCCCGGTCTTCGAAGCGGCCGCCCGTGTCATCTGGTGCCGACCGGTCGGCAACGGCTACCGGGTCGGCGCCGAGTTCATCGATGTCCATGACGATTTCCGCATCCGCATGGTCGAGCAGGTCTGCCAGATCGAAAGCTACCGCCGCCAGATCCGCGCCAGCGAGCAGCGCGAGCTCACCCCCGACGAAGCCGCGCGCGAATGGATCGAAAAGTTCGCCGAGCATTACCCGCAGGCGGGATCGGACGAACTCCAGTAGCAATCGCTGCGCCAACCGCGTGGCGCGCCGCGTTCTGGCGCGTGACAGCACTCGCCGGAGGGGGTCGGCCAGGCGGCCGGTCCGGGCCCCTCCGGCGACGCGATTACCGTTACCATCGCCGGATGCACTCCCTGCGACCCGAGCTTGAACTGCTCGCCCCTGCCCAAAACGCCGACATCGGCATCGTGGCCATCGACCATGGCGCCGATGCGGTCTATATCGGCGGCCCGGCCTTCGGTGCGCGCGTCAACGCCGCCAACCCGATCGGCGACATCGAGCGGCTGGTGCGCCACGCGCACCGCTACCACGCGCGCATCTTCGTCACGCTGAATACCATCCTGCGCGACGACGAGCTCGAACCCGCGCGCCTGCTGGTGCACCAGCTGTACGACGCCGGCGTCGACGCGCTGATCGTGCAGGACATGGCCCTGCTCGAGCTCGACCTGCCGCCGCTGCAGCTGCACGCCAGCACCCAGACCGACATCCGCACGCCGGAGAAGGCGCGTTTCCTGCAGGACGTCGGCTTCTCGCAGATCGTGCTGGCGCGCGAACTCACGCTGGCGCAGATCCGCATGGTCGCCGCCGAGGTACGCGAGGCCACGCTGGAATTCTTCATCCACGGGGCGCTGTGCGTCGCCTACAGCGGCCAGTGCTATGTCAGCCACGCCCAGACCGGACGCAGCGCCAACCGCGGCGACTGCTCGCAGGCCTGCCGCCTGCCCTACACGGTGACCGATGCGCAGGGCCGCATCGTGGCCCACGACAAGCACGTGCTGTCGATGAAGGACAACGACCAGACGGAGAACCTCGCCGCGCTGGCCGACGCCGGCATCCGCTCGTTCAAGATCGAGGGGCGCTACAAGGACCTGGGCTACGTGAAGAACGTCACGTCGCACTACCGCCGGCGCCTGGACGCGCTGCTCGAGGCCCGCAGCGACCTGCGCCCGGCCAGCAGCGGCCGCTGCACGTTCTTTTTCACGCCCGATCCCGCCCGCAACTTCCACCGGGGCAGCACCGACTATTTCGTCAACGGGCGCAGCGACGACATCGGCGCCTTCGACAGCCCCAAGTACGCCGGCCTGCCCATCGGCCATGTGGTACGCGTCGGCGTCGACAGCGTTGACATCAGCGTCGACGAGGGCGCGGGCGACCTGCACAACGGCGACGGCCTGACGTACTTCGACCTGCAGCAGGAACTGGTCGGCATGCCGATCAACACGGCCACGCGCCTCGGCCCCGCGGGAGCCGCCGCGGCGATCTGGCGGGTCCAGCCCAACGAGCCGGTCGCCACTCTGCCCGACCTGAAAGCCGGCGTTGCCATGGCGCGCAACCGCGACATGGCGTGGCTGCGCACGCTCGACGGCAAGACCGTGGAGCGGCGCATCATCGTCGACTGGCAATTGCGCGAGGACGGCAACGGCCTCGTGCTGCGGGCAGCCGACCGCGAAGGCCATGCGGTGCAACTGCCGGCGCCGGTCCAATTCCCGGCGGCCGAGCACCCCGGGCGGGCGGCCGCGGCGCTGCGCGACGCGCTGGCAAAGCTGGGCGCGACGATCTTCCAGGCCGGCACCGTCGAGCTTGGCTGGCGCCAGCCCCGCTTCATCGCCGCATCGGCGGCCAACGCCTGGCGCCGCGAGGCCATCGAGCGCCTCGAACGCCTGCGCGCGGCGAACCTGGCGCGCCTGCCCCGCGCGGCACCGGCGGTACCGCCCGCGCGCTTTCCGGCCGACAGCCTCAGCTACCTGGGAAATGTCGCCAACCAGCGCGCGGCGGCGTTCTATGCGCGCCACGGCGTGCAGCTGATCGAGGCCGCCTACGAAAGCCACCAGGAGCTGGACGACGTCAGCCTGATGATCACCAAGCACTGCGTGCGCTTTTCGCTGAGCCTGTGTCCCAAGCAGGCCAAGGGCGTGACCGGCGTGCAGGGTACGGTGCGTGCCGAGCCGATGACGCTGATCAACGGCAAGGAGCGCCTGTCGCTGCAGTTCGACTGCAAGACCTGCGAGATGCACGTCGTCGGACGCATGAAGAAGTCGATACTGGCGTCGGTGCCGGCGGTTCCGGTGGCGTTTGCGCCGCGGGCCGTAAGCCGCGCGGCGGGGTGGGGGAAGGCCTAGGCGTCGCGGCGCAGTTCCGCCAGCGCCTCGTCCACGCGCTCCACGGCCGCGATCTGCAGCCCCTCGATGGGCTGGCGCGGCGCATTGGCGCGCGGAATCACGGCCCGGGAGAAGCCGAGCTTGGCGGCCTCCCGCAGGCGTTCCTGGCCGCGCGGCGCCGGGCGCACTTCGCCGGCCAGGCCCACTTCGCCGAAGACCACCAGGCCCCGCGGCAGCGCGCGGTCGCGCAGCGACGAGGCCACGGCCAGCAGCACGGCGAGGTCGGCCGCGGGCTCCTCGATACGCACGCCGCCGACCGCGTTGACGAATACGTCCTGGTCGAAGGTTGCCACGCCGGCGTGCCGGCTCAGCACGGCCAGCAGCATCGCCAGGCGCTGCGGCTCCAGGCCAACGCACAGCCGGCGCGGGTTGGGCACGTGCGCCGCATCGACCAGGGCCTGCACCTCCACGAGCAGCGGGCGGCTGCCTTCCTGGGTGGCAAGCACGCAGGAGCCGGGGACCCGCCCGCCCTTGCCGTCGGCACCGTGCTGCGAGAGGAACAGCGCCGAGGGATTGGCCACGCCGCGCAGCCCGCGGTCGGTCATCGCGAAAACGCCGATCTCGTTGACGGCGCCGAAGCGGTTCTTGATGGCGCGCACCAGGCGGTACGACGAATGACTGTCGCCCTCGAAGTACAGCACGGTGTCGACCATGTGCTCGAGCACGCGCGGGCCGGCCAGTGCGCCCTCCTTGGTGACGTGCCCCACCAGCACCACGCAGACGCCGCTTTGCTTGGCAAAGCGCGTCAGCGCCGCGGCGCATTCGCGCACCTGCGAGACCGAGCCCGGCGCCGAACCGAGCTGCGCCGAGTAGAGCGTCTGGATCGAATCGATCACCACGATGCGCGGCCGCACGCGCTCCAGCGCGGCCAGGATACGGTCCAGGTCGATCTCCGCGGCGATCTGCAACTGCGGCACCGCCGCGGCATCGATGCCCAGGCGTTGGGCGCGCAGCGCCACCTGGGCAACCGACTCCTCGCCGCTGACGTAGAGCGCGGGGACCGTGGCGGCCAGCAGCGCCAGCGCCTGCAGCAGCAGCGTGGACTTGCCGATGCCCGGATCGCCGCCGATCAGCACGACGCCGCCGTCGACCAGCCCGCCGCCGAGCACCCGATCGAACTCGGCAACGCCGCTGCTGGTACGCCGCAGGTCGGTGGCCGTGACCGCGCCCAGCGCCATGACGTCGGCCGCCGGCGCCAGGCCGGCGCGCGGCCGCGCGCCACCGAGCGTCGCACTGGCCTCGGTCAGGGTGTTCCAGGCAGCGCAATGCGGGCACTGGCCCTGCCACTTGGCGCTGCTGCCGCCACAGGCGCTGCAGACGTAACGGCCCGCGGCGCGGCTCATGCAAGCCCCGCCGGTGGCGCCGCGCGGGCCGCGCGCGTCAATCGCACGCGGCCGCCTCGCGCACCCGCGCAGGCAGGCCGCTGAGCAGTTCATAGCCGACCGTGCCCACGCGTTCGGCCAGTTCGTCGACGCCGATATTGGGTCCCCACAGCTCGACCGGGCTGCCGACCGGCAGCGGCGCCACGTCGGTCAGGTCGACCGTGAGCATGTCCATCGATACCCGACCGACCAGCGGCACGCGCTGCCCGGCGACCCACACCGGCGTGCCGCCGGGCGCAGTGCGCGGATAGCCGTCGGCGTAGCCGCAGGACACCACGCCGATGCGGCTGCGCCGCTGCGCGGTCCACAGGCTGCCGTAGCCGACCGATTCGCCCGGCGCCAGTTCGCGTACCGCCAGCACGCGTGCCTGCAGCCGCATGGCGGCACGCAGGTTCCAGCGGGCTGCGGCGGTACCGGCCAGCGGCGAGGCGCCGTACAGCGAGATCCCGGGGCGCACCGCCTCGTCGCCCTGCGCGGCGTGCAGGAACAGCGCCGCGGAATTGGACACGCTCCAGGCGCCCTGCCAGTCGGGCGCCAGCGCGCGCAAGGCCGCACGCTGGCCCGCCACGGTCGGCGCGCCGGGCAGCTCGCGATCGGCGTTGGCCAGGTGCGTCATCAGCGCCACCACCGATGCCTGCGGCAGCGCGGCAAGGCGCGATCGTACCGCCGCGGCGCGCGCCGGCGCGAAGCCAAGCCGGTTCATCCCGGTATCGAACTTCAGGTAGACCTTGACCGGGTGCGCCGGTCGCAGGTGCTCGAGCATGGCGAGCTGCTCGTCGCAATGGACCACGACGGTCAGGTCCAGCGCCGCGACCAGTTCCAGGTCGCGCGCCTCGAAGGCGCCCTCGAGCAGCAGGATCGGCCGCGTCCAGCCGGCGGCGCGGGCGCGCTGTGCCTCGTCGGTCTCGAGCAGCGCCAGGCCGTCGGCCGCGGCGAATGCCCGCACTGCGTTCTCGATGCCGTGCCCGTAGGCGTTGGCCTTGACCACGGCCCACACCGGGCGCGTACCGGCGCGCGCCCGCGCCTGCGCCAGGTTATGGGACATGGCGGCGAGGTCGACCTGCGCCTGCAGCGGACGGGAGCTCGGGGAATGCGTGCGGGTCACCGGCGGTTTCCTGGAAAAGACCCGCAAGAATAGCCCCACTTGCGGCCGGGCGCCGGCGGCTGCAGCCCGTGCCCGGACCGCGGGGCGCATGCTATAAATCGCGCCACTCGAAGAGCCAGACGTTGCCCCCCACCCGATCCCCCGCCCCCGCCGCCCGCAACACCCGATGAACCGCGGCTTCTACACCGTCATGGCCGCGCAGTTCTTTTCCTCGCTGGCCGACAATGCGATGCTCATCGCCGCCATCGCCCTGCTCGAGGAAATGCATGCGCCCGACTCGATGCGGCCCATGCTGCGGCTGTTCTTCTACGTCTCGTACGTGGTGCTGGCGCCGTTCGTCGGCGCCTTCGCCGACTCGCGCCCCAAGGGCCGGGTCATGCTTTACACCAACGGCATCAAGGTGGTCGGCGGCCTGCTCATGTTGCTGGGCGTGAGTCCGCTGCTGCACGTGAATCCCATGCTGTCGTACGCGGTGATCGGCTTCGGTGCGGCCGCGTATTCGCCGGCCAAGTACGGCATCATCACCGAACTGCTGCCGCCGGAAAAGCTGGTCGCTGCCAACGGGTGGATCGAGACCCTCACGGTGGCCTCCATCCTGCTGGGCAGCTCGTTCGGCGGCGTGCTGGTGTCGACGCGCGTGGGCGAATACCTCGTGTCGGCCATGACGCTGCCAGGCGGCTGGCATCCGAGCCCGAGCCAGGCCGCCATCGGCATCATCTGCCTGTTCTATGGCGTCGCGGCGGCGATCAACGTGTTCATTCCGGATACCGGCGTGCGCTACGCGCGCCAGACGCTGTCGCCGGTCGGCCTGCTGCTGCAGTTTTCGGTGTGCGTGAAGACCCTGTGGCGCGACCGTCTCGGACAGATCTCGCTGGCGGTCACGACGCTGTTCTGGGGCGCCGGCGCGACGCTGCAGCTGCTGGTCATCGCCTGGTCGCAGCAGGTCCTGCACATGGGACTTTCCCGGGCCGCGATCCTGCAATCGGTCACCGCCATCGGCATCGCGCTGGGCGCCGTGCTGGCGGCGCTGCACGTATCGCTGCGCCGCTCGTTCGGCGTGCTGCCCTTCGGCATCGCCATGGGGCTGGTCGTCGTCACCATCGCGCTGTTCGACTTCCACCTGCTGCCCGCCGGCGGCCCGGCGATCGGCGGCCTGGTGGTGAGCTGGCGCACGCTGCTGGCGGCCGCGCTGATGATGCTGGTCGGTGCGCTGGCCGGGTATTTCATCGTGCCGATGAACGCGCTGCTGCAGCACCGCGGGTACGTGCTGCTGTCGGCCGGCAACTCGATAGCAGTGCAGAACTTCAACGAAAACCTGGGAATCCTGGTCATGCTGGGCGCCTATACGCTGCTGATCGTCTCGGGCATGTCGATCCGCATGACGATGATCGCCTTCGGCCTGTGCGTATCCGGGCTCATGGCGCTCGTGATCTGGCGCCACCGCAGCAACCAGCAGCGCTTTGACGCCGTGGCGCTTATCGGCGACACCCACCACGGCGATGCGCCGGTGGTGCGGCGCGGGGGGCGGCCGGCGGCGTAGCGTTGCCCTCACCGGCCGCGCATCGGCAACCATGCCGGCCGGTCGGATACCACGCGCGGGGATGGGACCGTCAGGCCTGGGTGGTCGATGCGCCGCCGGCGGCGCGCTGGAAGGCGACCTGTGCCAGGCACAGGTCCTCCCAGCTCCTGGCCTTCTCGGCCAGGTTGCGCAGCAGGTAGGCCGGGTGATAGGTGACCACCACCGGAACCTGCCGGTCGCCCACGGCGATCTCGTGGACGCGGCCGCGCAGGCTGCCGATCGTGGCGTCGGTCTGCAGCAGCGCCTGGGCGGCATAGCGCCCCATCACGACGATGACGCGCGGCTGCAGCAGCGCCACCTGGCGTTGCAGGAACGGCGCGCACGCCGCCACTTCGGCCGGCTCGGGATTGCGGTTGCCGGGAGGACGGCACTTGAGCACGTTGGCGATGAAGACCGCCGCGGCGTCCGGACGATCGGCCGCGCGTCCGAGGCCGGCGGCCGCCAGCATGTTGTCGAGCAGCCGGCCGGCCTGGCCGACGAACGGTTCGCCGCGCGCGTCCTCCTCGGCGCCGGGAGCCTCGCCGATGAACAACCACTGCGCGGTGCGCGACCCGACGCCGAAGACGGTCTGGGTGCGCGTCTGGCACAGGCCGCACGCCGTGCACGCGGCTACCGTGCGCTCGAGTCCGTCCCAGTCGAGCACGGCGCCGCCCGCCGCCGCCGGTGTTGCGCGCGGCGCGGCATCGTCCACGCCGCCGCTCGCCGCGGCGCGAATGCGCCAGCGCGGCCCCAGGCCCAGCGCCTGCCACAGGCGCGCCTGCTCGGCACCCATGTTCATCGATATCCCCTCTTACAGGGCAACGCGCATGACGATAGCGTCTTCGCGGCCCTGGCCGGCCGGATAGTAGCCGCGGCGCGTACCGATCTGCACGAAACCATAGCGGCGATACAGCTGCTGGGCGCCGCTATTGCTGGGCCGCACTTCGAGCAGCAGCGAGCGCGCGCCATATTCGTGCATCGTGCGCGCCATCCAGTCGAGCAGGCGCCAGCCGTGTCCGTGGCGCTGCCACCGCGGGTCGACGGCCAGATTGAGCAGGTGCGCCTCGTCGACCGCCAGCATGGCCACCGCATAGCCGATGAGGGTGTCGTCGTCGGCCACCAGCGTCCAGGCGCTGTAGCCGCTGCGCAGCGCGTCCTCGAAATTGCCGCCGGTCCACGGGAAGGGATAGACCGCGCGCTCGAGCCGCATGACGGCGTCGATGCGCCCGCGCTCCAGCGGCACGAAGCGTCCCTCTGCCGGCTTTACCTGTGCGTTCACGTTGCCGCAGCCGCCGCCGCCGCGGCGCGGCGCTGTTCGACCGTGCGCGCCACGTCATCGCGCACGTAGACGGGCGCCGCCTGCTGCGGCGGCAGCACGGCGCCGCGGGCCAGGTCCTCCCGGGCAATGCACAGCACGGCGCCGGCGTCGGCCACCGCATCCTGCAGCGCCGGGGCCGGGTCACCCACCAGCGCCTGCAGCCAGGCCGACCGTCCGGCGCACAGCCGCGGCTGCCACTGCCGCACCACGGCGGCCAGCCGGGACTCATCGCACAGCGCCGGCGGTGCCAGCATCCGCCACCGGTCGCCGGCCCCCTCGAAGACGGCCCAGTATGCCTGCGCCATGCGCGCGTCGATCGCGGCCAGCACGCGGATGGGGCGGTCGGTGGCCGGGCCGGCGAGTGCGGCCGCCTGCCGTGCGAGCGCCTGCAGATTGCCCACGGCAATGACGGGCCGCTGCGCGCCATAGGCCAGGCCCTGGGCGATCGTGCATGCCACGCGCAGGCCGGTGAACGAACCCGGTCCACTGCCGAAGGCGAAGGCGTCGCAGGCCGCCGGCCGCAGTCCCTGGCGCTCGAACAGCTGCCGCACCAGCGGCATGACGTGCTCCAGATGCGTCTGGCCGGGCGCGCCGCGCTCCAGCGCAGTGCCGCCCGCATGCCATAGCGCCAGCGTGCAGGCGTCGCCCGCGGTATCGATGGCCAGCAGCGTCGTTGCGGCGGTCGGCACGGGTCCCCAGCCTCAGAAGCGCTTGGCGCCGCCCAGGCGCCCGCTGCGCCGCTCGTGTTCTTCGCGGATCTGGGCGCGCAGCTGGCGCCGCTCTTCCGGGGAGAGCCGCCCGGGCGCCCCGGCACCGCCCGACCGCGCGGCCTGGGCGTCGCGGCGCTCGCGGCTGAGGCGCCGGATCGCCTCGCGCTGCTCCGGCGACAGGTTGCGCCAGTTGCGGCCCGGTTCGCGCGGCGCCTCGGCGCCAGGGGCGGGCAGCGGGGGCGGCGACGGCAATCCCGGCTGCGCGGCCGCCGACACCGCCAGGCCCCACCAGAGGGCAGCGAGCAGCCAGCGCTTGGTTCTTTGACGGAAGGATCGCGCGTCGTTCATGCCAGCATTGCATCGGGTTGCCGGTTCGGCCGGACCAGCGGCCGAGACGTCCGGCGCGCGTCCTCGCCGCGCACCGTAACGGAGCAGCCCTGGCCACATGTTAGGCAAGGCGCGCCCCGGCCGCCATCGCAGGACGGCGAAAAGGACCGTCGGCTGCGGTAAATTCTGTAACACTTTGTGCCGCCCAAGGACGCCTCTGCGCCCGCCACGTACCATCGCCGGCGCAAAAGTCCGGGCGCGCACGGCGGGCAGCGCGGCCGCCCGGGCGTCCGGGCGCGCATCGCCCGAAGCAACGGCCGCGCCGGCAGCAGGGACGGCAGCACGCTCAGGAGCGACGGATGACCAAGCCATCACCCCACAAGATCCTCGTCGTCGACGACGACCAGCGACTGCGCGACCTGCTGCGCCGCTACCTGAGCGAGAACGGCTTCGCGGTGTTCGCGGCCGAGTCGCCACAGGCGATGAACAAGCTGTGGCTGCGTGAGCGCTTCGACGTGCTGATCCTCGACCTGATGATGCCAGGCGAGGACGGCCTGTCGGTGTTGCGGCGGCTGCGCGCCAGCAACGATCCGACGCCGGTGATCATGCTCACGGCCAAGGGCGAGGACGTCGACCGCATCGTCGGCCTCGAGATGGGGGCCGACGACTACCTGGCCAAGCCCTTCAATCCGCGCGAGCTGCTGGCGCGCATCAACGCGGTCCTGCGCCGCAAGGCGCCGGCCGAGGCACCCGGCGCCCCGTCGCAGGAGCCGGTGAGCGTGAGTTTCGGCGAATTCACGCTCGACCTGGCCACGCGCAGCCTGACCAAGGGCGGGGAGGCGATGCCGCTCACCACCGGCGAATTCGCCGTGCTCAAGGTCTTCGCCCGCTATCCCAAGGTGCCGCTGTCGCGCGAGAAGCTCATGGAGATGGCTCGCGGCCGCGAATACGAGGCCTTCGACCGCAGCCTGGACGTGCAGATCTCGCGTCTGCGCAAGCTCATCGAACCGGATCCGGCCAAGCCGCGCTACATCCAGACGGTGTGGGGCCTGGGCTACGTGTTCGTCCCCGACGGCACGGCCTGACGGTGCCCGCCCTGCGCTTGTCCCGCCGTCACCTGTCCGGCCTGCGCCTGCGTTCGCCGCCGCTGTTCTGGCGGACATTCCTGCTGATTGTCTCGCTGACGGTCGCCAGCCTCGCCGCCTGGGTGCCGAGCGTCCAGCTCTTCGAGCGCGAACCGCGGGCCCACCAGCTCGCCGACCAGGTCGTGTCCATCGTGCACGCCACGCGCATCGCGCTGGTGTATTCGGATCCGGCGCGCCGTCACGAGCTGCTCACCGACCTGCTCGAGGACGAGAAGCTGCGGGTCGTGCCGCTGGAGGCCAACGACGCGGTCGAACCCATCCGCGACTCGGCGCTGCTGCGCATGGTCGAGCACGAGATTCGCCAGCGCCTGGGCAGCGGCACGCGGCTCGCCTCGCAGGTCAACGGCGTGGCCGGCTTCTGGATCAGCTTTTCCATCGACGACGACGCCTATTGGGTCTTCATCGACCGCGACCTGCTGCGGCGCGATATCGGCCACGGCTGGATCATCTCGGCCGTGCTGGCGACGATCCTGTCGCTGCTGGTGGCGATCGCGATCGCCCGCCTGGTCAACCGGCCGCTGGCCGAGCTGTCGCGCGCCGCGCGCGACCTGGGCGCCGGGCGCGCACCCGGCATCCTGCCAGACGCCGGTCCGATCGAGATCCGCACCGTCAACCAGAGCTTCAATCGCATGGTCGCCGACCTGCGCAAACTCGACCAGGACCGCGCCGTGCTGCTGGCGGGGGTCTCGCACGACCTGCGCACGCCACTGACGCGCCTGCGCCTCGAACTCGAGATGAGCGAGCTGCCGCACGCCAGCCGCGAAGCGATGATCGGCGACCTGGACCAGATGGACCTGGTCGTGCGCCAGTTCCTCGATTACGCGCGGCCGGCACCGGCGCGCGGGCGCGAGCTGGTCGACCTGACGCAGGTGGTGCAGGAGTCCCTGGTGCGCAACCGCCTGGTCGCGCCGGCGGCCGGCGGCGAGCCGGCGCAGCACCCCGAGGTGCAGCTGGAGCTGGCGATCGACCAGCAGGTGCGGGTGCCGGGCTTTCGCACCGAGCTGGCCCGCACGCTGGACAACCTGCTGGGCAATGCGCTGCGATACGGCGGGTCCGCCGACGGCCGCATCCGCCTCGAGCTGCGCCTGGAGCGGGCCGCCGGCGCCGTCGTGCTGGTGATCGCCGACCGCGGGCCGGGCATCGCTCAGGACGACATCGACCGGCTGCTGCGCCCGTTCGAACGCGGCGACGCGGCCCGTTCCGGGGCGGGCGGCGCCGGCCTGGGCCTGGCCATCGTCGAGCGCATCGTGCGCCTGCACGGCGGGCAGTTGCGCTTCCTGCAGAACCGCCCCGGCGGGCTGCGCATCGAGATCCACCTGCCCGGACCGGACGGCGCCGGGGCCGCCTGATGCGGCCGGGCGCGCGGCCGGGCGCACGGCCGGGCGGCGCAGCAGCCGATCGCAAGTCGTATTACGCTATCGGTCTTTGCGTCCGCCGAAACCCCCGATGAAGCCCCGTTATGCACTTGGATCCGCCGCCCTGATGGTCGGCAGCGCCGTGAACTATTTCGGCGACCGCCTGCTGGGCTTCAAGATGGAGCTGTGGACCGGGCTGTCGTACTTCGGCGGCAGCCTGCTGCTCGACGTCTTCGTCGTGCCCTTCGTGTCGGGGCTGGCAGTCGCCTGGGTCTTCGGCCACGGCAGCAAATGGCTGTGCTATTTCCCGCCGATGATCGTGCGCGCCGTCGCCTACATCCAGCTCGCGGTGTTCGGTCCGATCCCCGAGGGCACCTCGCAGATGAATTTCATTCTGTGGTGCTTTTTCGTGATCCTCGCCGTCGAGGCGGCGGCGTTCGGCGGCGTGCTGGGCGAGATCTTCCTGCGGCGCATCTACACGCGTCCGGCCGCGGCGCGCGCCGCCGACCAGCTCGCCCCCCCGCCGCGGCGCACGCGCCAGGACCACGAGCCATGAGCCGCCACGCCCTGCCCGGGCCGCAGGAGCGCGAGCGCCGCTCGCGCTATCTTGCGGCGACCCTGGTGACCTGCATCTCGCTGGTCGTCATCGGCGGCAGCCTGCACGTCGTGATGCTCGGCTCGGTGCGCATGGACGAGATGCGCGAGAAGGCCACCTACGACCTGAAGGAGGAACCCGCCCACGAGCGGGCCGCCGGCGAGGACATCGCGCTGCACGCGCGCAACGAGCACAACAAGGTGCTGGCCAGCGCCGCGGCCGGCTACACCATCGAGGAGGCGCAGGCGCTGCTCGGCCCGGAGCAGTGGCAGGAGCTCGATTCGACGATCACCATACCGGCCGGGCCGTTCGCCATGGGCACCAACGTCGACCGCGCCGATCCGCAGGACCACCCGCAGCACACGGTGCGACTGGCCGAGTACCGCATCGACAAGTATCTCGTGACCAATGCCCAGTACGCGCGCTTCCTGGCGGCCACCGGCCACCGTCCGCCATCGACCTGGAAGAACGGCCGCATTCCCGACGGCCAGCTGCTGTACCCGGTGACGCTGGTGAACTGGTACGACGCCAGCGCCTATGCGCGCTGGGCCGGCAAGCGCCTGCCGGCCGAGGCCGAGTGGGAGAAGGCCGCGCGCGGCACCGACGCGCGCCGCTGGCCCTGGGGCGGCACGATGGATCCGAAGCGCCTGAACACCTACTACAATGTCGGGTCCGCGACCAGCGTGGACACGTACAAGAACGGCGTCAGCCCCTACGGCGTGTTCGACATGGCCGGCAACGTCAGCCAGTGGGTGGAGGACGATTTCCTGCCCTATGACGGCAGCGACGCGCCGGCCGACATCTTCGTGGGCAAGGTCGCAAAGGTGGTGAGCGCGGAAGACCGGGCAATGAAACTATCCGAGCAGATTCCCGTGAAGCAGCACTAC
>JBBISD010000039.1:0-23872 GCA_037441485.1 Burkholderiales bacterium | reverse complement strand
CGGCATTGCCGGCCATGGCCGGCGGGATCAACGCGGGATCGTTGAAGACCTGCAGCCGCACTTTCATGCCGTGGTTCTTCCAGAGACCCAGGGCGTCGGCGACGTAGAAGGGTCCGTAGCCGATCCAGATCACCACGCCGATAGTCATGGGCGTGAGGGCCGGGGCAGCGGCGCGTGCCGCTGCATCGGCGGGCGCGCGGGGCGCGCCGGCGGCGCGCGCCTCGGCGCGATTGGAGTCGCGTGTGGCGTCGCGCGGCCGCGCCAGCGGCTTGTCCGGTACCGGCGGCGGTGGCGCCGCCACCGGGCCGGACGCTGCCGCGGGCACGGTCGTGGTTATTGGCCCGCTGGCCACCACGGGAGGCGTGCCGTCCAGCAGTGAACCGGGTCGCAGGAACCACCAGATGCCGCCGCAGGCGGCCAGCACCAGCACGGCCAGGACCGCCTGCGCCAGCCGGTTGGGGGCGGTCGGAACCGGCGCCGCCGGCGGCAGCAGGTCGCCCCGGACGGTGGGCGGGCGCGGCGGCAGGCTGCGCGGCGTGGTGTTGCCTCTATCCGGGGCGGAGATGACCGTGGTGCGAATGACGGTCGCGCGTGCGCCGACGCTGCCCGGGTCGTCAACGGCGGCGTCGGTGCGTGTCGGCGCGGGTGCGGCGGTGCGGCGGACCAGGCCCTGGGATTCGAGCTGGGGGATCCAGCGCCCCACCGCCTCGTCGCCGAACATGGCGGCGAGCTCGGCCACGCTGCGCTGGCCATCGATGAGAATGAGTAGCTGGCGGGCCGGTGTTGCCAGGGTGCCGCGCGAGGCATTCAGGGCATTGGCGCCGAGTTCAGTCTTGCCGTAAACGCGAGTGGGTTCCATGGTGGGCGGCGGACTAGTGGAAGGACGCGCCGATGATGGCGCCGGCGAAGCCCGCTTTTCCGGGTTGGAACGGCGGAGCCGCACACCGGCGGCGGTAGCGGCAGGGCGGCCCGGCAAGGGGCGCGCCGACGCAGTGCGCAACGGCTGGCGATAGAGCCAAGGGCATGCTCCGATATACTCGAACGGCAATCTTCCCATGCCACCCGCGATGCCAACGGGTGCTTGCAGGCGTGAAAAGGCTATGCATATCCTGGTTTCAAACGACGACGGGTACCTGGCGCCGGGGCTGGTGGCGCTGGCCCAGGCGATGCAGCGTTTCGGCACCGTGACCGTCGTGGCACCGGAACAGAATTGCAGTGGTGCCAGCAATTCGCTGACCCTGACGCGCCCGCTAACGGTGCATCGGGCCGGCAACGGCTTTCTTTTCATGAACGGCACGCCGACCGACTGCGTGCACGTGGCGCTTACCGGCCTGCTCGATACGCCGCCCGACCTCGTCGTGTCGGGGATCAACAATGGCCAGAACATGGGCGACGACACCATCTATTCGGGCACGGTGGCCGCGGCGATGGAGGGCTACCTTTTCGGTATCCCGTCCTTCGCGTTCTCGCATGTTGACAAGGGGCATGCCCACCTTGACGATGCGGCCCGCCTGGCCGGCGACCTGGTCGCGCGCTACGTCGAGCGCCGCCTGCCCGGACCTTTCCTGCTTAACGTGAATATCCCGAACCGACCGTACGAACTGCTGCAGGACATCCGCTGCACGCGTTTGGGCAAGCGCCACCAGGCCGAAGCCGTCATCCGCGAGACCAGCCCGCGGGGCGAGACCATCTACTGGGTCGGTTCGGCCGGCGAGGCACGCCTGGCCGGCCCGGGCACCGACTTTCACGCCGTCGCCACGGGCGCGGTGTCGATCACGCCGCTGCAGATCGACCTCACGCACGTCGAGCAGATGGCCGGCGTCGCCGACTGGCTGCGCGCGTGACCGCACGCCACGGATCGGCGCCCGGCAATACCGGCCTCACGTCGGCGCGGGTGCGCCAGCGCATGGTCGAACGCGTGCGCGAACTGGGCGTGCGCGACCCGCGCGTGCTCGGCGCCCTGGCCGCGGTGCCGCGCCACCATTTCGTCGATGCGGCGCTGGCCAGTCGCGCCTACGACGACTGTTCGCTGCCGCTGGGTCACGGCCAGACGATCTCGCAGCCCTACATCGTCGCCCGCAGTGCCGAGCTTGCGCTGGCCGGCATGCTCAATCCGCGCACGGCGCGCGTGCTGGAGATCGGCACCGGTGGCGGCTACGCCGCGGCGGTCTTCGCGCAGGTCTTCGGCGAGGTGTACTCGATCGAGCGCGTGCGGGCGCTGCACGAACGCGCGCGCGTCAATCTGCGGCCCTTGCGGCTGGCCACCGTGCGCCTGGTCCATGGCGATGGCGCCGACGGCCTGCCCGGCGAGGCCCCCTTCGACGCCATCATCGCGGCGGCCGCCGGCGAGGAGATTCCCGAGGCCTGGGGCCGGCAGCTGGCCCCCGGCGGCGTGGTGGTCGCCCCGGTCGGCGCGCAGCAGCAGCACCTGTCGGTGCTGAGCAAGGACCCGCACGACCGCTGGGTCTGCCGTCAGGTCGAGCCCGTGCGCTTCGTGCCCCTGCTCAGCGGAATCATCGCCGCCTAGGCGCGGCGCTCGCCGGAGATCGTCCATGACCACCCATCTTCCCGCCCATTCGGACCGTGGCGGCCGAGCCGCGCGCGCGGCGACCCTGCAGCGGGTGGCGCTGTTCGGGCTGGCCGCCGCTGCGCTCGCCGCCTGCACCGAGACCCCCATCAACGAGGCGCCCGTCATCGACCGCTCGGTCAATGCCACGCACGGGGTGATCGTCCCGGCCGGCGGCAATGCGGCGCCGGCGGCAGCGGGCGCCACCGAAACGCTGTACACGGTGCAAAAGGGCGACACCCTGTTTCGACTGGCCTCGCAGGCCCGGGCCAGCGTTGCCGACCTGGCGCGCTGGAACGGCATTGCCGAGGGCACGCCGATCTTCGTCGGGCAGCAGTTGCGCCTGCAACCGCCGCCGGCGCCCGCCGGCACGGTGCCGGCCGCGCCGGGTACCTCGCCGGCTGCGGCAGCGGCCGCGGACGAGGCCGGCGGCGAAGCGGTGGTGAGCGCGGTGCCGCTGGTCACCGGCGATGGGGTACAGACGCGCAGCCTCGAGCCGCCGGTCGGCATGGCGGCGCCGGCCGGCGCGGCCCCGGAGGGTGCCGCTGCCGTCGTGTCCCCCGCACCCGCGGCGGTTTCCGGCGCGCCGCCGGCATCGGGGCCGACGACACCTGCGGCGGAGAGCGCGCCGGCACCGGAGCCGAGCGTGCCGGCACCGAGCGCGCCGGCAAACGCACCCGGCCCGGGACGCGACAGCTGGATCTGGCCGGTTGCGGGCACGGTGACGCGCCGCTTCGAACCGCCGCGCAGCAAGGGCATCGACATTGCCGTCGCCGAGGATGCACCGGTCGTGGCGGTGGCCGATGGCACGGTGCTCTATACCGGCGCGCCGCGCGATTACGGCAAGCTGGTGGTGGTCAAGCACGGCGAGGAACTGCTGTCGGTGTACGCCCACAGCAAGTCGATACTGGTCAAGGAGGGGCAGGCGGTGCAGCGTGGCCAGGTCCTGGCCACGGCTGGCGCGACCGGCAGCGGTCCGGCCATATTGCACTTCGAGGCACGGCGCAATCGGGTGACGGTCGACCCGCTCGAACTGTTGCCGCCGCGTTGACGTCGATGCTTGGCGCGCGCCGGCGCCGCGCCAGCGCCCGCCGCATTCGCCCACGGAATTCCCGCCCATGACTCCCGTACTCACCTTCGACCTGGAGACCGTGCCCGACGTCGCCGGCCTGCGGCGCCTGCGGCCGCAGTGGGCGGCGCTGCCGGACGCCGATGTCGCCGCCCATGCCTTTGCCGAACGGCGCGAACGCACCGGCGGCAGCGACTTCCTGCCGCTGCACCAGCATCGCATCATCGCCATCGGCTGCGCCTTCCGCGACGACAAGGGCTTTCGCGTGCGCTGCCTGGGCACCGCCGAGGACAGCGAGGCGCGGCTGATCGCCGATTTCTTCCGCACGATCGAGCGCCATACGCCGCAGCTCGTCAGCTGGAACGGCGGCGGCTTCGACCTGCCGGTGCTGCACTACCGCGGCATGATCCACGGCGTGGCCGCGGCGCGCTACTGGGAGAACGGCGACGACGACCGCGACTTCCGCTACAACAACTACACCAGCCGCTACCACGCGCGCCACACCGACCTGATGGACGTGCTGGCCATGTACCAGGGCCGGGCCGCCGCGCCACTGGATGAGCTGGCGCGCCTGTGCGGCTTTGCCGGCAAGCTGGGCATGGCCGGCGACCAGGTCTGGGGCGCTTACGGCGAGGGCCGCATTGAGGAGATCCGCGCCTACTGCGAGACCGACGTCGTCAACACCTACCTGCTGTACTGCCGCTACCAGCACATGCGCGGCCGCTTCACCGACGAGGCCTATGCCCGCGAGTTGCAGGTGGTGCGCGCCAGCCTGCACGGTGCCGGGGCGGCCCACTGGCAGCAGTTCCTGGCCGCCTGGCCAGATGGCACCGCCGCCGCAGGCGGCGCCTAGTGGGCACTCCTCGGGCCGCGCGCCTGGGCCGGCCGGCCCCTGCGCCGGCGGAGCCGCAACTGGCCGACATCGAATCGCTCGACCTCGAGGGCCGCGGTGTGGCCCGCATCGACGGCAAGGTGGCGTTCATCGACGGCGCGCTTGCCGGCGAGCGCGTGCGCTGGCAGCGCCAGCGCGCCAAGGCGCGTTTCGATACCGGCCAGGTGGTCGAGGTCATCGGCTCGAGCACCTTGCGCGCAGTGCCGCGCTGCCCGCACTTCGGCCTTGTCCAGGGCAGTTGCGGCGGCTGCTCGATGCAGCACCTGGACGCCCGCGCCCAGGTGTCGGTGAAGCAGCGTGCGCTCGAGGAAACGCTCTGGCGCATCGGCCACGTACGCCCGCAGATGGTGCTGCGCCCGATCTGCGGCCTGAGCTGGAACTACCGGCATCGTGCGCGGCTCACCGTGCGCTACATCGAGAAGAAGGGCGGGGCACTCGTGGGCTTTCACGAGCGCGCCAGCAGCTACGTGGCCGACATGCGCGAATGCCCGGTGCTGGCGCCCTCGGTGGCGCGCCTGCTGCTGCCGCTGCGGACCCTGGTCGGCGCCCTGAGCATCCGCGACCGGCTGCCGCAGATCGAGGTTGCCGTGGCCGGGTCGACCACGGCGCTCGTTTTGCGCATCCTGGCGCCGCTTGGGCCGGGCGACCGCGAGGCGCTGCTGGCGTTTGCCGCCCGCCACGTCGTGTCGTTCTGGCTGCAGACCGCGGGTCCGGACAGCGCCGCGCCGCTCGATCCGCTGGACGCCGCCGTGCTGGCCCTGCCGCTGCCCGAGTTCGGCCTGGCCCTGCCGTTTCGGCCGACCGATTTCACCCAGGTGAACCATCGGACCAACGAGGTGCTGGTGCGCCGCGCGCTGGCGCTGCTGGAGCCGCAGCCGCAGGACGTGATCGTCGATTTCTTCTGCGGGATGGGCAATTTCACGCTGCCGCTGGCCACCCGCGCCCGCCACGTCACGGGCCTGGAGGGCAGTGCGCCGCTGCTGGCGCGGGCTGCTGCGGCCGCTCGCGACCACGGCCTGGGCGAGCGGACGCGCTTCATCGCGCGCAACCTCTTCGAATGGACGCTGGACGACTGGTGCGCGCTCCGGGCTGATGCCGGGGGCCGCATCGACCGGGTCCTGATCGACCCGCCGCGCGACGGCGCCCAGGCCGTGGTGCAGGCCCTGGCCCAGGACCCGCAGCCGCCGCGGCGCGTCGTCTACGTGTCGTGCAATCCGGCCACGCTGGCGCGCGATTGCGGCATCCTGGTCGAGCAGGGGCACTGGCAACTGCGCGCCGCCGGCGTGGTCAACATGTTCCCGCATACGGCGCACGTCGAGTCGATCGCGGTGCTCGAGCCCGTCGGCGGGCAGTGAGGGTTCGCGGCACCCTGGCGCGCGCCGCGCGGCGCCTCAGGTGCGCGCCAGGCTGACGACCAGCAGCGCGAAGCCGGCGAGGGCGGCCGCGGCGTGCGTGGCCAGTGCCGCGCTCATCGTGGGACGCGAGCGCCGGCCGACCATCGGCGCGGTCAGCCCGGTGAAGAGGGCTAGCAGCAGCAGGCCCGCGGCGATGCGGCCCTGTCCGCCGGCCGCCAGCACCGTGCCGTCCGGCGCGCCGCTGAGCAGCATGACCAGGACCTCGAAGCCGCCCGCACCCAGAAGCAGGTGCAGGCCGATCATCGCCGGCCGGCTGCGCACCTGCCGCAGGTACTGCGTCCCCAGGAACAATCCCAGGCACACGGCCGCGCCCAACAGCACCAGCACCGGAATCGTCTTCACGCCAGACTCCTCGACAAGGTTTTTCTGCGGGGCGCCGGGAACCATCGCCGCCCCCGGCCATCCTACGGTGCGAACCCGATCGGGACAATCGGCCGCAAACCACCGGACCGCCGCGGTTGCGGGCGCCGGCGTGCTAAGATCCTGTCCGCGATTTCTCCGCAAGTTGTTAATTTTCCAAGATATTTTTACACAGGATCCGCTGCGGCGGACATTTGGCATGGCAATCGAAACCACCCTGTCCATTCTCAAGCCCGACGCGGTTCGCAAGAACGCGATCGGTCAGATCGTCGCGCGCTTCGAGGCGGCCGGTCTGCAGGTCGTCGCGGCCAGGATGATGCATCTGTCGCGCCGCGAGGCCGAGGCGTTCTACGGCGTGCACCGCGAGCGTCCCTTCTTCCGCGACCTGGTCGATTTCATGGTGTCGGGCCCGATCTTCGTGCAGGCGCTGCTGGGTGACGGGGCCATCGCGAAAAATCGCGACCTCATGGGTGCGACCGATCCGAAAAAGGCTGCGCCCGGCACCATCCGCGCCGATTTCGCCGACAGCATCGACGCCAACGCCGTGCACGGCTCCGACAGCCCGGAGACGGCGCGTGCCGAAGTGGCGTTCTTCTTTCCCACGCTGGCCATCCACCAGCGCTGACCCGGCGCCACGACCGTAGCGTCTCCTGCGCCGCCGCACCGTCCCGCCTGCCATGGACCCCGTCAACCTGCTCGACCTGGACCGCGCGGCACTTGCCGCGTGGTTCGCGTCGCTCGGGGAAAAGCCGTTCCGGGCCCGCCAGGTGATGCGCTGGATCCATCGCCGCGGTGCCGCGGACTTTTCCCATATGAGCGACGTCGCGCGCAGCCTGCGCGAGAAGCTGGCGGCGCACGGGGTGATCGCCGCGGCGCCGGTCCTGCGCCACGGCGCCTCGAGCGACGGGACGCGCAAGTGGCTGCTCGACGTCGGCGGCGGCGATGCGGTCGAGACGGTGTACATCCCCGAGGACGACCGCGCGACGCTGTGCATCTCGTCGCAGGCGGGCTGCGCGGTCAACTGCCGCTTTTGCGCCACGGGAATGCAGGGTTTCAGCCGCAACCTCAGCACCGCCGAGATCATCGGCCAGCTGTGGATGGCAGAGCACACGCTGCGGCCGCTGGCCGGCGAGGGCGTGGACCGGGTCATCAGCAATGTCGTTTTCATGGGCATGGGCGAGCCGCTGCAGAACTATGACGCGGTGCTGCCGGCGCTGCGCCTGATGCTCGACGACGACGCCTATGGCCTGTCGCGCCGGCGCGTGACCGTGTCCACGTCCGGCATGGTGCCGATGATGGACAAGCTGGCGCGCGATTGCCCGGTGGCGCTGGCCGTATCGCTGCACGCGCCCACCGATGCGCTGCGCAGCGAGCTCGTGCCGCTCAACCGCAAGTACCCGCTGGGAGAACTGTTGGCCGCCTGTCGCCGCTATCTCGCGCATTCGCCGCGCGACTTCATCACCTTCGAGTACGTGCTGCTGGCCGGCGTGAACGACGCGGACCGCCAGGCGCGCGAGCTGCTGCACCGGGTTGCCGACCTGCCATGCAAGGTCAACCTGATCCCGTTCAACCCCTTCCCGGGCTCCCGGCTGCGGCGGCCCGATGCGCAGCGCGTGCGCGACTTCGCCGCGATCCTGACCGAGGGCGGCCTGGTGACCACGGTTCGGCGCACGCGGGGCGACGACATCGATGCGGCCTGCGGGCAGCTGGCCGGCGAGGTGCGCGACCGCACCGACGTGGCGGCGCGCCGCGCCGCCATTGCCATCGTCGCGGCGGGCGCATGACACGGTTCGCGCCGCGCGGTCAGGCCGCACCGGTGCGCGGCAGCGCGCGGGCGCTGGCCGGCCTGGGGCTGGCGGCCGCGCTGCTGCTGGGCGGCTGCAAGACCACCACGACCATCGACGGCGCGCAGGTGCCGAGCAATGCCGGGGTGTCGGGCGTATCCGAGGGCGACGCGCACAAGCGCGCCGCCGTGCGCCTGCAGCTGGCGGCCAATTACTACCAGAGCGGCCAGCTGCAGATCGCGATCGACACCGCGCGCCGCGCCATCGATCTCGATCCGGAATCGGCGGCGGCGCACGGCCTGCTGGGCCTGATGCTGATGGACATCGGCCAGGTGGTGCAGGCCGACGCCAGCTTCAAGCGCGCGCTGAGCCTGGAGAAGGACAACCCGGACCTGAACAACAACTACGGCTGGTTCCTGTGCCAGACGGGCCACGAGCGCGAATCGATCGCCTACTTCGACCACGCGCTGTCGATCCGGCTGTACGAGAGCCCGGCGCGGGCGCTGCAGAACGCCGGCATATGCCTGCTGCGCGTGCACGACGACGCCAACGGCGAGAAATACCTGCTGCGCGCGCTGGCGGCCGATGCCACCAGCCCGGTGGCCAAGTTCCAGCTGGCACAGTTGTACCTGCACCAGCGCCGCTTCGACCGCTGCGACTTCTACTTCGACCTGCTCACGCGCACGGTCGAGACCAATGCCGACACCTTGTGGCTTGGTGCACGCATCGCCCATGCCAAGAACGATTCGGCCACCGAACGCAGCTTTGCCGAGCAGCTGCAGGCGCGTTTCCCCGACTCCCCGCAGACCGATGCCATGCATCACGGGCGCTACGATGAGTGATCCGGCGAACGCGTCGGCGGACACTCCGCCGGCGGAGGCTGCGCCCGCGGCGCCGTCCGGCGAGGGCGCCGGCCAACCGCCGCCAGACGCGCCGGCGGCGGCGACGAGCGACGATTTCGGCGGCGCGCTGCGTGCCGCGCGCGAGGCGGCCGGCATGAGCACCGGCGCGCTGGCCGGACGGCTGCGCCTGAACGTGCGACAGATCGAGGCGCTCGAACGCAGCGACCTCAAGGCACTGCCCACCCTCATCTACGTGCGCGGTTTCCTGCGCAGCTGCGCCCGCGAACTGCGCATCGATCCGGCACCGTTGCTGGCGGCGCTGGACCGCCGCGCCGGCGTCGACCCCGGCGCGCCGCCCATGCCCGACGCCGGTCTGTTCCGCCTGGCCCGGTTTGGCGACGGCACGCGTCCGATCGTCGCCCTGGCGCTGCTGGCGCTGCTGGTCGCCGGCGTCATCGGCTCGCTGTGGCCGCGCCGCGCCAGCACGCCCAGCCACCCGGTCAGCGCGGTACCCGCGCCTCCGGTGGCCGATGCCGTGCCCGCCCAACCGCCGGCGGACGTGCCAGAGGCCACCGCGCCAGCGCCGGCGAGCGCGGCGCCGCTGGCGGGTCATCCGCCGCTCGCCCCGGTCACGACGGCCCTGCGGGCCTCGTCGGCCGGAACGCCCAAATCCGTGACCGCGCCCGGCGCCCGCCCGGTGCGGCCGGCGCCGCCGCCGGCGACACCCGCCGCGGCAGGTGCTGCCGCAGAGCCCGTGCCGGCCGTACCGCCCGCAGCGGAAATCCCGCCAGCGGCGGCCGACACCGCCGACCTGGTTCTGCGCGTGAAGTCGGCGTCGTGGATCGAGGTCGTGCGGGCCGACGGCACGACCGTGCTCTCGCAGATCTGTCCGGCGGGCAGCGTACAGTCGCTGCACGCCGCCGGCCCGCTGCGCCTGGTGATCGGCAACGCCGCGGCCGTCGACGCGCAGTACCACGGAACGGCCGTGGACCTGGGCCGCTATGCCAATGCCAACGGCGTGGCGCGGTTCACGCTGCAATAGGGGGCCGGCGATGGGTCCGGCGCGGCAACTCGGGGCAAGAGCCATATGAACCAGGTGGTGCGGTTTAGCAATCGCGACGGCACGGCCGCCGCCGGCGTGCCCGATGCACGCCCGCCGGGCACCCCCGGCGCCGGCGCGCGGCGTCCGACGCACAGCGTCGAGGTGCGCTGGGGAACGCGGCGCGTGTCCATCGGCGGCGCCCACCCGGTGGTGGTCCAGTCGATGACCAATACCGATACCGCGGACGTGGCCGGCACGGTCGAGCAGGTGGCCGAACTCGCGCAGGCCGGCTCCGAACTCGTGCGCATCACCGTCAATACGCTGGAAGCGGCTCGCGCAGTGGCGCCGATCCGCGAGCGCCTGGACGCCCGCGGCGTCGACGTGCCGCTGATCGGCGATTTCCATTTCAACGGCCACAAGCTGCTCGACCAGGCGCCCGAGTGCGCCCGGGCGCTGTCCAAGTACCGCATCAACCCGGGCAACGTCGGCGCCGGTTCGCGCCGCGACGACAACTTCGCGCGCTTCATCGAGGCCGCCTGCCGCCACGAAAAGCCGGTGCGCATCGGCGTGAACTGGGGCAGCCTCGACCAGGCGCTGCTGGCCGCGCTGATGGACGAGAACTCGCGCCTGCCAGAGCCGCGCGACGCCGGTGCGGTGTTGCGCGAAGCGCTGGTGCGCTCGGCCGTGGACAGCGCCCGGCAGGCCGTCGCGCTGGGACTGCCCGCGCAGCGCATCTGCCTGTCGGCCAAGGTGAGCGGCGTGCAGGACCTGGTCGCGGTCTACCGCGAACTGGCGCAGCGCTCGACCTTCCCGCTGCACCTGGGTCTGACCGAGGCGGGCATGGGCAGCAAGGGCATCGTCGCCTCGACCGCCGCGCTGGCGCTGCTGCTGCAGGAGGGGATCGGCGACACGATCCGGGTGTCGCTCACGCCGCAGCCGGGCGAGACGCGCACGCGCGAAGTGGTGGTGGCCCAGGAAATCCTGCAATCGCTGGGGCTGCGCGCCTTCACGCCGATGGTGGCCGCCTGCCCGGGTTGCGGGCGCACGACCAGCACCGTGTTCCAGGAACTGGCCGACCGCATCCAGACCTACCTGCGCGCGCAGATGCCCGTCTGGCGAGCCCGGTATCCGGGCGTCGAATCGATGAAGCTGGCGGTGATGGGGTGCGTCGTCAACGGGCCGGGCGAGAGCCGGCACGCCGATATCGGCATCAGCCTGCCGGGCACCGGGGAGAGCCCCGTGGCGCCGGTCTACATCGACGGCGAGCATCGCGTCACCCTCAAGGGCGACACCATCGCCGAACAGTTCCAGGCGCTGGTGGACGCCTACGTGCAGCAGCGCTACGCCCCGGGCGCGGCCGCGGCGCGCGACTAGCGCCGGCCGCCCGCCGTTCCCATGTCATCCAACCGCATCAGCGCCGTGCGCGGCATGAACGACGTGCTGCCGCCGGCCTCGGCCGTGCTCGAGCGGTTCCAGGGCATGACGGTGGCGGCGCTGCGCGGCTACGGCTACCGGCAGATCCGCACCCCGGTGGTCGAACCCACGGCGGTGTTCCGGCGCGGCATCGGCGCGGTCACCGACATCGTCGAGAAGGAGATGTATACCTTCACCGACGTGCTCAACGGCGATTCGCTGACCCTGCGCCCGGAGAACACCGCGGGCGTGGTACGCGCCGCCATCGAGCACAGCCTGCTGTACGACGGGCCGTGCCGCCTCTGGTATTACGGCCCGATGTTCCGCCACGAGCGCCCGCAGCGCGGCCGCTACCGCGAATTTTTCCAGGCCGGGGCCGAGGCTCTGGGCTTTGCCGGTCCCGAGATCGAGGTCGAGCAGATCCTGCTGCTGCACCGCCTGTGGCAGGCGCTCGAGATCGGGCCGGTCGCGCTGCAGCTCAATACGCTGGGACAGCCCGACGAGCGCATGCGCCACCGCACCGAACTCGTGGCCTACCTGCAGGCGCACCGCGACGAACTCGACGCGGACGCGCAGCGCCGCGTGCTGACCAATCCGCTGCGGGTGCTCGATTCCAAGCATGCCGCGACCCAGGCGTGCCTGCAGCGCGCCCCGCGCCTGATGGATTTCCTCGGCGCCGATTCGCTGGCGCACTTCGAGCGCGTCCAGGCGCTGCTGCGGCGGCAGAACGTGCGCTTCGAGATCAACCCGCGCCTCGTGCGCGGCATGGACTATTACAATCTCACCGTCTTCGAATGGGTGACGGACCGGCTGGGCGCGCAGGGGACGATCTGCGGTGGCGGTCGCTACGACGGACTGTTCGAGCTGCTGGGCGGCAAGCCGACGCCGGCGTGCGGCTTTTCCATCGGCGTGGAACGCGTGCTCGAGCTGATGGGCACGGCGGCCGCGGCGACGCCGGCCTGCGACGTCTATGTGCTGCACCAGGGGGCCGGCGCGTTCGACACGGCACTGGCGCTGGCCGAGCACGTGCGCGACGCGGGCCTGGACGTCATCCTGCACGCCGGCGAGGGCAGCCTGAAGTCGCAGATGAAGAAGGCCGATGCGAGCGGCGCCGAATACGCGCTGATCGTCGGCGAGGCCGAACTGGCCGCGGCGACGGTCAGCGTCAAAGCGCTGCGCGGCCCGATGGGCGAGGGCGGCCCCGGGGTGCAGGTGGCGGTCCCGGGGGACGAGGTCGCCCAATGGCTGGTCACGGCGCTGAGCGTGGACCTGGCCGAGGAGTAGGGCGCGCAGGCGGGCGCCCGGCAGCAGGTGGGAACGACGGCCGCACGGGCCGGATCTAGGCAACGCGATACGGGATAAGGAAGACGTTCATGGCACTGGATGCAGAAGAACTGGAACAGATTTCGGCCTTCAAGGCCTGGGTGGAGGAGTACGGCAACTGGATTGTCGCCGCTTCCCTGATCGTCGTGGCCGTGGCCGCCGGCAACTGGGGCTGGCGCTGGTACGCCCAGCGCGAGGCCGCGGCGGCCGCCGCGGCCTACGAGCAGTACACCCAGGCGCTGGCCAACAAGGATGCGCCCAAGGCGCGCGACCTGGCCGCCGCGCTCACCCAGCAGCACGCCGGCAGCGCCTACGCCAGCTTCGCGGCGCTGGCGCAGGCGCGCTCCAGCCTCGAGGCCGGCGACGCGACGGCTGCCAAGGCGCAGCTGCGCTGGGTGATGGAAAAGTCGCCCAGCAAGGAGCTGGCCGCGCTGGCACGCATCCGCCTGGCCGGCGTGCTGCTCGACGATAAGGCCTATGACGAGGGCCTCGGCCTGCTGCAGGCCGACGTGCCGCCGGCCCTGGCGGCCGAGGCCGCGGATCGGCGCGGCGACCTGCTGCTGGCCCAGGGCAAGAAGGCCGACGCGCGCGGCGCCTATGCCAAGGCGCTGGAGCAGATCGGCACGCAAAATCCGCTGCGACCGGTGATCCAGTCCAAGTTCGACGCGCTTCCCCCGGCGGGCTGAGATGCCGCCCGTCCTGCGCTTTTGCCCGCGCACCGGCGCGGGCCTCGTGCTCGCCGCTGCGGCGCTGTTGGTCGCTGCCTGTTCCTCGACTTCGGACAAGGCTGCCAAGCCCACGCCGCTGGGCAGCATCCCGGCGCCGATCCCGATCAAGCGCGGCTGGGAGGTCGACCTGGGCGATTCGGAGAGCACGTTCCTGCGTCCGGCGGTGCTGGATAACGCGGTGTACGCGGCCTCGCGCAAGGGGCGCCTGGTGCGCCTGGAGCCGTCCACCGGCAAAGAGGTGTGGCAGGTCGCGGTCGACGGCGGCATCGCCGCCGGGGTCGGCAGCGACGGCATCACGGTCGCGGTGGCCGGACCACGGGGCAACATCGTCGCCTTCAACGCCGAGGGCAAGCGCCTGTGGGAGGCGCAGGCCTCGAGCGACGTGCTCGCGCCGCCGCTGGTCGGCCACGACCTCGTGATCGTGCGCTCGACCGACCAGCGCCTGGCGGCCTACGAGGTGGCCACCGGCCAGCGCCGCTGGGTATTCCAGAAGCAGCAGCCGGCGCTGACGCTGCGCGTGGAGGCCGACCTGGCCTTCGCCAACGACAGCGTGCTGGTGGGATTCCCCGGAGGGCGCATGGATGCCATAGCCCTGGCCAATGGCGCGGGTCGCTGGGAGGCCGGGGTCTCGGAGCCCAAGGGCTCGACCGAGGTCGAGCGGCTGGCCGACGTGGTCGGCCTGCCGGCCCTGATCGACAACGACGTGTGCGCGGCGTCCTACCAGGGGCGCATTGCCTGCTTCGATGCGCGCAACAGTGACCTGCGCTGGGCCCGCGAGTTCTCCGCCGGGGCCGGCGTGGCCGGCGCCGGCGACGTGGTGCTGGGCGTGGACGCGACCTCGCATGTGTTTGCCTTCGAGCGCGCCTCGGGGGCGAGCCGCTGGCAGACCGGCGTGCTGGCCAACCGCTCGCTGAGTGCGCCGGTGGTCATGGGCAAGTACCTGGCGGTCGGCGACTACGAGGGCGTGATCCATTTCCTGGGCATCGCCGACGGCAAGCTCGTGGGGCGCTTCGAGTCATCCGGCGGGGCCGTCATCAGCACGCCGGCGCCGTGGAACGGCGCGGCCATCTTCCAGACGGCCAAGGGCCGCGTCTTCCTGCTCGCCCCGGCGGGCGGCTAGACGCACGAACGGCCGCCGTGAAACCCGTCGTCGCCATCGTCGGCCGCCCGAACGTCGGCAAGTCCACGTTGTTCAACCGGCTGACGCGCTCGCGCGCGGCACTGGTGGCCGACGTGCCGGGCCTGACGCGCGACCGCCATTACGGCGACGGGCGAATCGGCCCGATACCCTGCCTGGTCATCGATACCGGCGGCTTCGACCCGAGCGACGGCAGCGGCATGCAGCATGCGGTCAACCAGCAGGCCGAGCAAGCGATCGCCGAGAGCGACGTGCTGCTCTTCGTGCTGGATGCCCGCGCCGGGCTCACGCCGCACGACCGGCGCATCGCCGAGCGGCTGCGCGTCAGCGGGCGGCGCATCCTCGTGGCGGTCAACAAGGCCGAAGGCCTGCCGCCGTCGGCCATGGCCGAGTTCCACGAACTGGGCATGGGCGACCCCCATCCGGTCGCGGCCGCGCACGGCGAGGGCGTCACGGCGCTGATGGACGAGGCCCTGGCGCCGTACGTCGAGGCCTACGCGGCCGAGGCCGCGGCGGCGGCGCCGCTCGGCACCGACAGCCCGCGGCCGCGCAATCGCGTGGCCATCGTGGGACGGCCCAACGTGGGCAAATCCACCCTGGTCAACGCGCTGCTGGGCGAGAACCGCATGATCGCCTTCGACGCGCCGGGAACCACTCGCGATGCCATCGAGGTCGAGTTCGAATTCGCCGGGCAGCCGTTCGTGCTGATCGATACCGCGGGCCTGCGCCGCAAGGGCAAGGTATTCGAATCGGTCGAGAAATTCTCGGTCGTCAAGACGCTGCAGGCGATCGACCAGTCCAATGTCGTGGTGCTGCTGCTGGATGCGGCGGCCGAGATCGCCGAGCAGGACGCGCATATTGCCGGCTACATACTGGAGAGCGGGCGCGCGCTGGTGCTGGCCATCAACAAGTGGGACGGGCTCGACAGCGAGCAACGCGAGCGCATCCGCCGCGAGATGGACCGCAAGCTGCATTTCCTGAACTGGGCGCGCGTGCACCAGATCTCCGCGCTGCGCGGCACCGGCCTGGGCGCGATGATGCGCTCGGTGGCGGCCGCCGAGCGCGCCGCCTTCGCCAAGCTGCCCACCCCCAAGCTCACGCGGGCATTGCGGGCGGCGGTCGAGCGCCAGGAGCCGGCGCGCGCCGGCCTGTCGCGCCCGAAGATGCGCTACGCGCACCAGGGCGGGTCCAATCCGCCGCTGATCATCGTGCACGGCAATTCCCTTGCGCACGTGCAGGACAACTACCGGCGCTATCTCGAAGGCTGGTTCCGCAAGGAGTTCGAGCTGCAGGGGACGCCGCTGCGCATCGAGTTCCGCAGCAGCACCAATCCGTTCGTCGAGGGTCGTGAACGTGGCGGGCGGGGGCGCGCTGGCAAATAGGCGGCTTTTCCAGTAGATTGAATCTACGGCGGTGCAGCAAAGCGGGAGCGACGGACCTTGTCCGGCGCTTGCGCTAGAGTGCATTGCCGGGTGCGGCCACGGGCCGCGCCGCAACCGTATCCATTGCAATGACCGGAGCCAACATGAGCAATAAGGGCCAATTACTACAAGACCCGTTCCTCAACGCCCTGCGCAAGGAACACGTGCCTGTGTCCATCTACCTGGTCAACGGCATCAAGCTGCAGGGCCAGATCGAATCGTTCGACCAGTACGTCGTCCTGCTGCGCAACACGGTCACCCAGATGGTGTACAAGCACGCCGTCTCCACCGTCGTGCCGGCGCGGCCGGTGAACCTGGGCACGGAGTCCGAAACCTGAGCCAGCAGCGCCCGGCGGCGACGTGGCCGCGGGCCGTATTGGTCGCGGTGGCACTGCGCGGCCGCGGCCCCGATGCAGAGGCACAGGAGGAACTGGCGCAACTGGTGCAGAGCGCCGGCCTGGAGCCGACGGCGGTGCTCGCGTGCCGGCGCGACCGGCCCGATCCGGCCACGTACGTCGGCAGCGGCAAGGTGCAGGAGCTCAAGGCGCTGGCGCTGGCGCAGCGGGCCGCACTGGTGATCGTCGACGTGCAACTGTCGCCGGTGCAGCAGCGCAACCTGGAACGCGACCTGGGCGTGCCTGTCATCGACCGCACCGGCCTCATCCTGGACATCTTCTCCCGCCGGGCGCAAAGCCGCGAAGGCAAGCTGCAGGTGGAACTGGCGCAGCTCGACTACCTGTCCACCCGCCTGGTGCGCGGCTGGACCCACCTGGAGCGCCAGCGCGGCGGCATCGGCCTGCGCGGCGGCCCCGGCGAGAAGCAGATCGAGCTCGACCGCCGGATGATCGGGGTGCGCGTCAAGCAGTTGCGCGAGAAGCTGCGCCTGCTCGAGCGCCAGCGCGGCACGCAGCGGCGCGCGCGGCTGCGCGGGGGCGTGTACCGCGTTTCGCTGGTCGGGTACACCAACGCGGGCAAGTCGACGCTGTTCAATGCGCTGACGCATGCCGGCACCTACACGGCCGACCAGCTGTTCGCCACGCTCGACACCACCTCGCGGCGCTGCTTCGCGGCCCCGGGCGTGTCCTTCGTGCTGTCCGATACCGTGGGCTTCGTGCGGGAACTGCCGCACACCCTGGTCGAGGCGTTCCGTTCGACGCTGGACGAGACCGCGCACGCGGACCTGCTGCTGCACGTGATCGATGCGGCCAGCCCGGCGCGCGTCGAGCAGGCGCGCGAAGTCGACGCGGTGCTCGAGGAGATCGGCGCGCAGGACGTGCCGCGGCTGCGCGTGTACAACAAGGTCGACCGGCTCGGCCGCGCGGCCGCAGTCGCGCACGATGCCTGTGGTAGCATCGACGAGGTCTGGCTGAGTGCGCACTCCGGCGAGGGTGTAGGCTTGTTGCGCGACGCGATCGCCCGGCGGATCGCCGAACGCAATGCCGGCCGCGCCCGATGGGACGCCGGATCCGACGGCAGCACCGAACCGGCGCCGGTCCCAGCGCCGCCGGATCCGGGAGCCGCCGTGCAGCCGATTTTCCGCAATGTATTCGATGCCATCTGACCGCGCGCTGCCAATGTCCATGAATGATCCGCAATGGGGCCGCAACGGCTCGGGTAACCCGGGCGACGGCCAGCGCCCCGGGCGCCGCCCCGGCGGCGCCGAAGGCCCCCCCGACCTCGACGAGCTGTGGCGCGATTTCAACCAGCGCCTGGGCCGGCTGTTCGGCGGCGGCTCGGGCGGCGGCGGTACGCCGCGCGACGGCCGCCAGGCCGGCATCGGCGTGCTGGTCATCGTCGCCGCGGTATTCCTCATCTGGGTCTGCACCGGCTTTTACACCGTCCAGGAAGGCCAGGTCGGCGTGGTCTCGACGTTCGGCCGCTACAGCTCCACGACCCCGGCCGGCCTGCAGTGGCGTGCCCCCTGGCCGATCCAGGCGCACGAGATTGTCGACGTCTACACGCAGCGGCGCGTCGAGATCGGCCTGCGCGGCGGCGAGGATCGCGTCAAGGAATCGCTGATGATCACCGACGACGAGAATATCGTCGACCTGCAGTTCGAGGTGCAGTACCGTGTCAAGGACGGCGACGGTCCGCGCGACTACATCTACGGCAGCCGGTTTTCGGCCGACCAGCGCGATGGCGATTCGGCGGTCGTCAAGCAGGTCGCCGAATCGGCCATGCGCGAGGTGGTGGGCCGGCGCAAGATGGACGAGGTGCTGTTCGGCTCCAAGCAGGAAATCGCCAGCGAGGTCCAGTCGGCGATGCAGGCCATGCTCGACCGTTACAAGACCGGCCTGATGATCTCGGCGGTCGCCATCCAGAATGCCCAGCCGCCCAACGACGTCCAGGCGGCCTTCGACGATGCCACCAAGGCCGGTCAGGACCGCGAACGCCAGATCAACGAGGGCCAGGCCTACGCCAACGACGTGGTGCCCCGCGCCCGCGGCAATGCGGCGCGCCTCACGCAGGAGTCCGAGGGCTACCGCGTGCGGGTGGTCGAGACGGCCGAAGGCGACGCGTCGCGGTTCCGTCAGGTGCTGGCCGAATACGCCAAGGCGCCGGGTGTCACGCGCGAGCGCATGTACCTGGACACGATGCAGCAGATCTTCAGCAGCACCAACAAGCTGCTGATAGACAGCCATAACAATACGCAGCTGCTCTACCTGCCGCTGGACAAGCTGATGCAGCAAGGCCAGGCGGCGGCCGCGCCGCACACGGCCGCGCCCAGCAGCGTGCCACCGGCGCCCTCGAGCCTGGACAGCGCCGCGGACCACGCTCGCGATGCCGCCCGCAGCCGCGATCGGGAAGGGCGGTGAGCCGCATGAACCGCATCATCGCCGCGGTGATCTCGCTGCTGGTGCTGGCGATCGTGCTGCGCCTGTCGGTGTTCATCGTCGACCAGCGCCAGTCGGCCATCGTGTTCTCGTTCGGCGAGATCGAGCGGGTCATCAACGAGCCGGGGCTGCACTTCAAGCTGCCGCCGCCGCTGCAGAACGTCGAGATGGTCGACCGTCGCATCCTGACCATCGATTCGGCCACGCCGGACCGCGTGCAGACCTCGGAAAAGAAGAACCTGCTGATCGATTCGTTCGTGAAGTGGCGCGTCACCGACCCCAAGGCCTACTGGATCAGCTTCCAGGGCGGGGAGCGCGGCGCCGAGGAGCGCATGTCCACACTGGTGCGCGACGCCATGAACCAGGCAGTCAACAAGCGCACGGTCAGCGAGATCATCTCGCGCACGCGCGAGAAGGCCATGGAGGAAATCCGCGTGGCCGTGCAGGAGCGCGTCAAGGACCTGGGCGTGACCATCGTCGACGTGCGCCTGCGCCACGTGGACTTCGTCCCCGAGATCATGACCACCGTCTACCAGCGCATGTCGGCCGAGCGCAAGCGCGTGGCCAACGAGGAGCGCGCGCAGGGCGCCGCCGAGGCCGAGAAGATCAAGGCCGACGCCGACCGCCAGCGCGAGGTGCTGCTGGCCGCGGCCTATCGCGACGCGCAGCGCGTCAAGGGCGAAGGCGATGCCAAGGCGGCCGGTATCTACGCCCGGGCCTTCGGCGCCAACCCCGAGTTCTATGCCTTCTACCGCAGCCTGGACGCCTACCGCCAGAGCTTCAAGAGCCCCGCCGACACGCTGATCGTCGATCCGTCGTCGGAGTTCTTCCGCTACATGAAGAACTCCAGCGGCGGCGCGGCGCATTGACCGGCCACCGGGCACTGCCGGTGGCACACCCGTCATGCAGAATCTCCCGGCGGCGTTCGCGCTGATGCCCGTGATCGACGGGCTTCTGGCGCTGCTGGCGCCGCCGTCGCGGTCCGGCAGCTGAGCATCGTGGCGCGCTGGCTGCTGCCCGAGAACCTGTCCGACGTTCTCCCGGAGGAGGCGCGGACCGTGGAGCGGCTGCGGCGGGCGCTGCTCGACCTGTACGCCGGCTACGGCTATGAGCTCGTCATCCCGCCGCTGCTCGAACACCTCGAGTCGCTGCTCACCGGCAGTGGCCACGACCTGGACCTGAGCACGCTCAAGCTGGTCGACCAGCTCAGCGGCCGTACCCTGGGCCTGCGCGCCGACACCACGCCCCAGGTCGCCCGCATCGATTCGCACATCCTCAACCGCCATGGGGTCGCCCGCCTGTGCTACGCGGGCTCGACGCTGCACGCGCGGCCGATGCATCCGCTGGCCAGCCGCGAACCGCTGCAGGTAGGTGCCGAGATCTACGGCGATGCCGACGTCGCCGCCGACCGCGAGATCCTCGAGCTGGCGGTGCGCTCGGCACGCTGCATCGTCGCGGCCCCCGCACAGATCGACCTGGGCCATACCGGCGTGGTGCGCGCGCTGCTGGGGCCGTTGCTGGATGCGCCGCAGGCCGAGGGCGTGCTGCAGGCGCTCACCGGCAAGGATCCGGCAGCCCTGCACCAGGCCAGCAGCGACTACGCGCCGGCCGTGCGTGGCGCGCTGCAGGCGCTGCTCGAGCTCAACGGCGGGCGCGAGGTGCTCGAGGCGGCGCAGCGCACGCTGCCGGCCTCGGCGGCACTGGACCGGGCGCTCGACGAGCTTGCGCTGCTGGCGGACGCCGGGCCTGCCGACAGCCTGAGCATCGACCTGGCCGACCTGCACGGCTTTCGCTATCACACCGGCATCACGTTCGCGGCCTATGTCGGCGGGCTGCCCGGTCCGTTGCTGCGCGGCGGCCGCTACGACGACATCGGCCAGGCGTTCGGCCGGGCCCGGCCGGCCACCGGGTTCTCGCTGCTGGACCTGCGCGAAGCCGCGCGGCTCTCGCGCGTCGACGCCGTGCCGGCGATCCGCGCGCCGCGCGGCGACGCGCCCGGACTGGCGCAGGCGGTTGCGGCATTGCGCGACAATGGCGAGGTGGTCGTCCAGGCCGGACCGGCGGGCGAACTGGGCGTCGCGCTCACGATCGACCGCGAGCTCGCCTGGCTCGACGGCCGCTGGCAGGTGCGGCCGCTGCGTGCCGCGGGGCGCTGATCCGCCGTACGATATACCGCCGTATGATTTACGTTTTACCGTCGAATTCGGGCAGCCGCAGCGCTGCGTTTGCAGGGAAAAGGGCCGCAATGGCGCGCAATGTGGTGGTAGTGGGCACCCAGTGGGGTGACGAGGGCAAGGGCAAGATCGTCGACTGGCTGACCGAGCAGGCCGACGGCGTGGTGCGCTTCCAGGGCGGGCACAACGCCGGTCACACGCTCGTGATCGACGGGCGCAAGACGATCCTGCGGCTGATCCCGTCGGGCATCCTGCGTCCCAGCGTGGCCTGCTACATCGGCGCCGGCGTGGTGCTCTCGCCCCAGGCGCTGCTGGCCGAGATCGACGAGCTGGCCGCCGCCGGCATCGACGTGATCCCGCGGCTGGCGATCAGCGGCAGCTGTCCCCTCATCCTCGACTACCACGTGGCCCTGGACCGCGCGCGCGAGCTGCGCCGCGGCAACGACAAGATCGGCACTACCGGTCGCGGCATCGGGCCGGCCTACGAGGACAAGGTTGCGCGCCGCGCGGTGCGCGCCCAGGACCTGTTCGATCCGGGCCGCTTCGAGGAACTGGTGCGCGAAGCACTGGACCTGCACAACTTCATGCTGGTGCACTACCTGCATGCGGCGGCGGTCGACGCCGGCTCGGTGATCGAATCGACGCTGCGCCTGGCCGAGCGCATCACGCCGATGATCACCGACGTTTCCAAGCGCCTGTCCGAGGCGATGGGCCGCGGCGACCGGCTGCTGTTCGAAGGCGCCCAGGGCACGCTGCTGGACGTCGACCACGGCACCTATCCGTTCGTCACCTCCAGCAACACGCTGGCCGGCGCCGCCGCGACCGGCGCCGGCGTGGCGCCGCAAAAGCTGCATTACGTGCTGGGCATCACCAAGGCCTATGCCACGCGCGTCGGGTCCGGCCCGTTTCCGACGGAACTGCTCGATGCCACCGGCGAGCGGCTGCGCGACAAGGGCGGCGAGTTCGGCTCGGTCACCGGGCGCCCGCGCCGCTGCGGCTGGTTCGACGGCGCGGCGCTGCGCCGCTCGGTGCAGCTCAACGGCACCACCGGCCTGTGCATCACCAAGCTCGACGTGCTCGACGGCCTACCCGTGGTGCGCCTGTGCACCGGCTACCGCGACGGCGACACGGTCAGCGACATCCTGCCGTTCGGCGCCGACCAGGTCGCGCGCTGCGAGCCGGTGTACGAGGACTTCCCCGGGTGGACCCAATCGACCTTCGGCGTGCGCCAGTGGGATGCTCTGCCGCCCGGCGCGCGGCAGTTCCTCGAGCGCCTCTCCGAGGTGGCCGGGGTGCCCATCGATCTCGTGTCGACCGGACCGGAGCGCGACCAGACCATCGTGCTGCGGCATCCCTTCCAGGCACCGCTGCCGTGAACCGACCGGACGCGCCGGCCCAGCCGCCGTCCGGAGCGCGGTCGATACACGTTGACTGGGAGCAGTACTACGCGCTGATCGAGCGGCTGGCCGTAACGGTCCACCGTTCCGGCTACGCGTTCGACTCGCTGGTGTGCCTGGCCCGGGGCGGCATGCGCGTGGGCGACGTGCTCTCGCGCGTCTTCCAGGTGCCGCTGGCCATACTGGCGACGAGTTCGTATCGCGAGGATGCCGGCACGCGTGCCGGCGACCTGGAGATCGCTGACACGATAACCTCGACGGGCGGCGAACCGTGGGGCCGCGTGCTGCTGGTCGACGACCTGGTCGACAGCGGCAACACGCTGGAACAGGTGGCACGCCACCTGCGCGAGAACTTTCCGACCATCGAGGAAGTGCGCAGCGCGGTGCTCTGGTTCAAGAGCGGATCGCGCGTGGCGCCGGATTTCTTCGTCGAGCGCCTGCCCGACAACCCGTGGATTCACCAGCCGTTCGAGCGCTACGACCGCCTGCGGGCGGAGGACCTCGCGACAGGCGCGGCGCCGTCGCGCAGCCCGCCGCCGTAGCGCCGGTCCGGGCGCCGGCCGGCAGCACCTGCGGGCGGTGGGGGCATTGCGCATGCCGGCCGACGGCACGGCGACAGCATTTGCGCTGGATCACGGCGGCGCCGGTGGCGCGGTCATGCCAAACCGTTACACTCGCGCACGGCGTTGCGCACGCATCATGGATGTGCAAGGCCGAGGGCGGTCGCGCGGCCAGCAGGCATGCGCCCGCATGCGCAGGGGCATCGCGTTCAGAACCGGGAGGACGATATGGGATTGCTCGATGGTGTGCTGGGAGGAATCGTCGGTGCCGAGGTGAACCACCTCGTTGCCGGTGTCATCGAACACCACGGTGGCGTGCAGGGGCTGGTGGGCCAGTTCGAGCAGCAAGGCCTGGGCAGCGTGATCCAGTCGTGGATCGGCACGGGCCCCAACCAGGCCATCAGCGCGCAGCAGCTGCAGCAGGTGCTGGGCAGCGATGCGCTCACGCAGCTGGCGCAGAAGTTCGGCATCAATCCGCAGGAACTGCTGCAGAAGGTCGCGCAGGCGCTGCCCCAGGTGGTGGACAAGATGACCCCCAACGGCACCGTGCCGTCGGCGTAAACCGGGTCGCGGCGCCATGCCGGTGCCACGGCCGTCTTCTTCGCAAAGGAAATCACGATGCAACGATTCGTCAAGACTCTGGCGCTGATCCTGGCCCTGGGCACGGGCAGCGCGTATGCCGCCGCCACCGCGACCGTTCCGGCTGATGCTCCGGCGGGCACCACCGGGCTGTGCAAGGACGGCAGCTATTCGTCCAGCGCCACGAAGAAGGGCGCCTGCAAGGGCCACAAGGGCGTCAAGGAATGGTACGCGGCGGCACCGGCGGCCGGCGAAAAGAAGAGCAAGACCGAAAAGGCCAAGGCCGACAAACCGGCGGCAGCGCCGGCGCCGGGCGCGCCGGCCACCGCTGCACC
>JBBISD010000038.1:0-23950 GCA_037441485.1 Burkholderiales bacterium | reverse complement strand
AGCGGCGCCGCAGCGCGGTGCGCCTGGCGCCGCGCATGGCCAGCGCCTGAGGCCGCTCAGGGCGTAGCGCCGGCCGCTGGCGCGTCGCGAGCGACAGCGGCATCGAGGGCGGCATCCGCGGCGGCGGGCCGGGCATCGGCCTGCCACCAGCCGCCCCCGAGCGCCGCGTACAGCGCCACGGTGTCCTGCAGGCGCTGCGCGCGCCCCCCAAGATAGGCCAGCCGCGCCTGCGCAAGCTGCGCATCGGCGGCCAGCACGTCCAGGTACGCGGCGCTGCCCGCCTCATAGGCCACGCCGACCAGCCGCGCCCCTTGCGTCGCCGCGTGCAGGCTGTCGGCCTGCGCGCGCAGCGCCTGGGCATCGTGCGCCAGCGCGCGCATCACATCGGCCACCTGGTCCAGCGCCGCCAGCACGCTGGCGTCGTATTGCGCCAGCGCCGCGTCGTAGGCGTCGATCGCCGCCTGGCGCGCGTACCACTGGCTGCCGCCGGCAAAGAGCACTGCGCCGAGGCTGGCCTGCGCCGACCAGTAGCGCGTGCCGGCGCGCAGCAGTTCGCCGATGTCCGCATGGCTGCTGCCGGCGGTACCACCCAGCGTGAGCGATGGAAAGAGGTCGGCCGTGGCCACGCCGATGCGGGCGCTGGCCTCGTGCAGCGCGGCTTCGGCCGCCAGGATGTCGGGACGCTGGCGCGCCAGGTCGGCCGGCACGGCGTCGGGCAACTCGGCGGGCAGTGCCAGCCGGTCCAGGGCAATGGCCGGTGCATGAAAATCCGCCGGCGCCGCGCCGCACAGCAGCGCCAGCAGGTGGTCAGCCTGGTCGACGCGCTGGTCGAGCGCGGCGGCCGAGACCTGGGTGGCGGCCCGCTGCGCCTGCAGCGCCAGGACCGCGGCATACGGCGCGGTCCCGGCCGCGTCCTGCACCTGCGCGACGCGCAACTGGTCGTCCAGCAGCCGCGCGATGTCCCGCGTGGCCGCCAGCTGGTCCTGGTAGGCCGCACGGGCGATCACCGTGTTGACGACATTGGCCGTCAGGCTCAGGGCGGCCGCGCGCAGCGCGAAGCGCTGCGCATCGACCTGCGCGCCCAGCGCCTCGACGCTGCGGCGCTGGGCGCCGAAGAGGTCGGGTACGTAGCTGACGCTGGCACCCAGCGTCGCCACGTTGTAGGGACCGGTGGAGATCAGCCCGTGGCCCAGGTTGATGACGCTGCTCTGGCGGTCGGCCATCGCGCTGGCGCCGACCTGCGGGAAGAAGACGCCGTAGCCGGCCTGCAGGCTGTCCTGGCTCTGGCGCAAGGTAGCCTGCGCGGCACGCAGGCTCGGGCTGGCCCGCAACGCGCGCTCGACCAGCGCATCCAGATCGGCCGACCCCAGGCGCCGCCACCAGCGCGCCGGTACCTCGGCGGCGCGGGCAAAGTGCTGCTCGCCGCCATCGGCCTCCAGCGACGGCGCGGTCGCGTCCGCCGGCAGGATCGCCGCGCCGGGCGGTCCGGCCGGCCGATGGAAGTCCGGTCCGAGCGCGCAACCGGCCAGCACGAGCGTGGCGGCGCACAGCGTCGTGCGGCCGACCGGGAAAAATGCCGTCGAGCGCATCGCGGCGCCCCTAGTGGCCGATGTACACATCGACGAGCTGCCCGGCGTAGACACGCTGGCGCGCGTCCGGCGTGAAGCGGAAGATCACCGGCAGCACCCGCACGTCGACGCGTTCCTGGCGGCCGTCGGCCAGCGCGACCTTCGGCGACACGTAGGGGTCGACCCGCACGAACGCGAGCGGCACCGGCACGCGCGTGCCGCGCACGAACATCTGCGCCCTGAGGCCGGCGCCGGCATTGAGGCGGGGGATGAGTATCTCGTCGACATAGCAGCGCACCGCCAGCGCCGTGTCCGGGCTGCCGAACACCAGCGGCGGCAGGTTGGAGGCCTGGGTATACGTGTCGTACAGGCCCTGCGGCGTGATGTAGGCGCCAACGCCGGCGTGGATGGCCAGCACCGTACCATCGGCCGGCGCGCGCAGCGCGAACTTCTCCAGCAGCGCCGCGGCCGACTCGGCTGCCCGCGCGGCAGCCCGCGCCTGCGCCTCCTGGTTGCGCAGGTCGTACTGCCATGCACCGGCACGCACCAGTTCGAGCTGGCGCTGCGCCGTGAGGCGATTGGCATCGGCCGTGAGCCAGCCGTTGCGGGCGCTGTCCAGCGCTTCGCCGCTCACAGCGTGGGCGTCGATATCGTGCGCATGCTGCAGTTTCGCGAAGGTGTCGTGCGCGGTGGTCGCGGCGGCTTCGGCGGCCCGCAGTTGCGCATCGGCAACCAGCAGGCTCTCGGGGCGCGGCTGGGCACGCAGCGCATCGAGCTGCGCCGCGGCGGCCTGGGCCTGGGCCCGCTGCTGCTCGACCAGCGCGCGCTGCACCCGGTCGTCGAGCTGCAGCAGCAGCGTGCCGCGGCGCACGGCCTGGCCCGGACGGACCGGCACCGCCGTCACCGTACCGGCAACCTCGGTGTACAGGTTGGTATTGGATCCGTTGGCCTGGTCGCTCTCGACGATGCCGTTGGCGTAGATGCCGTCGGCGTAGGGATTGGGCGCCGGATCGAAGACCGGCGGCTGCGCCGGCACCTTGCGCCCGGATATCACCGCGCCGGCGATGCCGGCGACGCATCCCAGGGCCGCCAGCAGGAACAGCAACCTAGTCCCCGATAATCGACGTGCCATCTTGCACCCCTTTCAATTGCCCATCCTCCATGCGCAGGATGCGGTGCGCGAACGAGTAGATGCGCGCATCGTGGGTGACCACCACGATGCAGCGCCGGTCATTGAGAACCTCGTCGTGGACGAACTGCACGATCGCGCGCCCGGTGTCGCCGTCCAGCGATGCGGTCGGTTCGTCCAGGATCAGGATGTCGGGCTGGCTGACAATGGCACGGGCGATGGCCACGCGCTGCTGCTCGCCACCGGAAAGTTTCACCGGCGGCAGGTCGGCCCGGTCCTCCAGGCCCACCACCTTGAGGTAGCGCCGGGCCTGGGCCAGCGCATCGTTCCAGGGATGCTTGCGCAGGATCAGCGGAATGGCGACGTTCTCGGCGGTGGTCAGGCGCGGAAACAGGTGATAGTCCTGGAACACGAACCCGATGGTGCGCAGGCGGAACTGACAGATGGCATCGGCCGACATCTGCCAGATCGACTGGCCCTCGACCGTGACAGTGCCGGCGTCGGGCCGCAGGATTCCGGAAATCACGCTGAGCAGCGTGGTCTTGCCGCTGCCGGACGGCCCGACGATGTAGAGCATTTCGCCGAAGCGCGCCGCGAAGCTCACGTCGCGCAGCGCCTGGGTGCGCGCCTCGCCCTCGCCGAAGAACTTGCTGATGCCCGTGGCGACGATGGCATCGCCGGCCGGCGCCGTGCCAGCGGCGGCACGGCCGGCATCGATGGCGGGCGCAGCGGTCGTCATCGTCAGCTCCGGAAGATGTCGAAGGGCTCGATGCGCAGCACGCGGCGCACGCCGATGTAGCTGGAGATCGCCACGATGGCGATGACCATCACCAGGGCGATGCCCAGGCTGCGGAACGTGATGACCGCCGCATAATCTGGCAGGCGGGCCTTGGCCAGCGCGATGAGCCCCGTGCACAGGCCGATGCCCAGCCCGTAGCCGGTGAGCGCGGTGAAGGCCGACTGGAACAGGATCATCGCCACCAGTTCGCGGCCGCGCGCGCCGATGGCCTTGAGGGCGCCGAAGCGCTCGAGGTTCTCGATGATGAAGGTGTAGAAGGTCTGCCCGGAGATCGACAGCCCGACGATGAAGCTCACCAGTGTCATGATGAGAATATTCATCCCCAGGCCGGTATGCAGTGCATACCAGCGGGTCGTGTTGTCGATGAACTCCTGTTCGGTGAACGCCACGTAGCCCAGGCGGCGCACCTCGTCCTTGATGTGGGGGATGTCCTGCGGGCTCTTGGGCTCGACCAGCACGAAGGCGGTGGTGAAGCGCGCGGTCGGCAGGTACTGGATCGCGCGGTTGTAGGTCGTGAACAGCGTTGGAACACCGAACAGCCCGCTGATCGTGACCCTGGCGATGCCGACGATCACCGCGCGGTGTTCATTGATCTCGAATTCGGCGCCGATGCCCGGACGGTTGAGCTTGTCGTAGTCCGCGTCCTCGACCGCTATGAAGCCGTTCTCCGCGTAGACGTCCTCGATCTTTCCCTGCAGCAGCGTGGGATGGCCGAAGAGGCTCGAATCGTCCAGGCCGATGACGCTCGCGGCCTGGTAGCTGCCGTCGCCCAGCTTGACCAGGCCGGTGCCGGCAAAGAGCGGCACCGCGTAGCGCACGCCCGCGATGCTGCGCACCGCGTCCTGCACGTCGTCAGGCATCGGGATGGCATTGGCCGGCGTATTGACCGCCGGATCCATCACCCACACCTTGGCGCCGATATTGATGACCGTCGAGGACGAGCGCTGCAGCACGCCGGAGAACATCGACATCATCATCACGATGAGGAAGACGGCGAACGTGATGCCCAGCAGCAGCGCCGCGAACTTGGTGCGATCGTTGACCAGCAGCTTGTAGGCCAGCCGGGTCTCGCCGAGAAGATTGCGCGGGAACATCACGATGGGGGGTACGCCAGCGCCGCCCGCACCGGGCGATCCACCACCCTGACCGGTACCGCGACACCCCAAGCGTAGGCGCGGGGGCGGCCGCCGGCTTGTCGTGGGTCAACCGCCGCCGCAATCGCCGCAGCGACCGTCGCTGGATGCGCCGCTGGATGCGCCGCGGAATTCGCCGGCCACGCAGCGACGAATGCGCCGCACCTTGCCGCCCGGTCCGCGCGGCCACAGCGGGGCCGTGCACAGGTCGATGCGGGTCGACTCCAGGTGCTGCGATTGCAGATGGCGGAACAACGCGGTGCGCACCTGCGCGGCCCGGGCCGGATCGGTGGTGCCGGGCCACAGCCGCAGCCCATCGGGCGTGCATTGGGCGAGCTGGAAATCGGCGGTGCCGGCGGACTCCTCGAACACCGTCGCCAGCACGAGCGGCAGCAGGCGCACCTGGCGGCCGTCGGCGGCGGCAAGGTCCAGGCAGTCGTCGACGCGCCCGAGCACGCGGATCGCCGGCAGGGGGCTGCCGCAGGCGCAGGGCTCGCGCAACAGCGTGACGGAATCGCCCAGGTCGTAGCGGATCAGCGGCAAGGCGCGATTGGCCAGGTTGGTGAGCAGTACCGAATGCGAGGCCACGCCCGCCGGCACCGGGCGGTAATGGTCGTCGACCGGTTCGAGCACGACCCAGTCGGCGTTGACGTGCAGCGCGCCGGCTTCGCACCCGATAGCGATCGACGGAAATTCGGAGGCACCATATTCCTCGCGCACGGTCGCGCCGAAGGCGCCGGCAATGGCCTGGAGGTCGGGCGCGCCCAGGCATTCGCCGCCGGTCCAGACGCGCCGCGGGGCGATGGCCAGCCGTCCGGCCCGCTGTTCCTGCGCCAGCAGGACGGCGGCGCTCGGGTACGAGGCCAGGGTGTCCGGCGCGAAGGCATTGAGCTGCGCCACCAGCTGATCGACGGGCTGCATCAGCGAGAAGCTGCGCCAGCGGTCGCGCATGAGCGGGAACAGGCTGCGCAGGCGCTGCACCATGCCCACCCCGGCAAAGTGCCCGCCCGTGGCTGCCACCAGTGCATAGCGCGCCGCGCCCAGCGGCTGCGGATCGCGCAGCCAGCCCGCGCCCAGGCCGAAGAAGCGGCAGAGCTGGATCGCGTCGTAGATCGCCAGCGCCCGCGCATCGTGCACGAAGATTCCCGGCGTGGCGCTGGTGCCCGAGGAGGTCCACACCGCACAGTCCCCGGCGAAGGGCTCGCCCATGCGGGCCGGATCGGCAATGAAGGCGGCAAGCGCCGGGCCGCGCAGCCGCGGTTCGGCGAGCGCCCGATCGAGGTCGGCCATAAGTGCCGGCTTGGTGACCACCGGCAGCAGGCGACGTTCGGCCACCGGCCCCGGCGGCAGTGCCGCGTACAGGTCGCGATAGAACGGCGCGTGCGCGCGCGCGTGGTCCACGAGCCCGTCCCAGCGCTGCTGTACCAGCGACTCGCGCGCCGCGGTCGGCAACCAGGGCGTGAGCCCCAGTTCCCAGACGCGCGCTGCCGCCTCCACCGGATCGGGCCAGTGCCAGTGCGGTGCGCCGGCGGCACGCGCCGGCGCCGCGGACGACGGGCCCATGTCAGGGTACGTGCGGGCGCAGCGACTCGCCCAGCCCCTGCAACGGGCCCAGCGGATTGCGGGTGATCTGCTCATCCTCGATCTTGGGCTGGCCGGAGGACAGCGCGAAGACGACGATGTCGTCGACCAGGATTATCAGCGCGCTGAAACTCCATCCGGTGGTGATCACGTCGCGCCGGAAGTTGAGCATGTCGAGCCAGAAGTTGCCCACGTGGCGCGACTGCACCTGGCGGATCGTGATCTGGTAGCCGGTGCAGCGCACGCCGGCCAGCAGGCAGTCGGCAATGCCCTTGTCGAGCTTGTCCAGCGGCACGCCGGTGGCCGCCGGCAGCCGCTGCAGCAGGTCGGTGTAGTTGAGGATGAGCACCGAGGGATTGGCGCGCGGATCGATGCCCTGGCGGTGCAGGTCCATGCGGGTGCTGGTGCGCGGCACGACCGCGTGCATGGCCCGCTCCACGTCGTCGTAGTCCGTCCACGGCAGGCGCGCCTGGTCCGAGCCCGTCGGCAGCATTGCCTTGCAGCCGCCGCACAGCGCGACGACCGCGGCCACGAGCACGGCCGCCAATACACCGTGCGCGCCGCGTACTACGGCGCCGCGCGCACCGGCTTGCGGCATATCGGACATCCGTCGGCACCCCATGGTTGTTGCGCCGCCGTCACTGTACGTCGACCGTGCCCCGGATGCTTGACGCGCAGCAATCTTCCCACCGGCGATGCATTCCGCTGCAGGCGAGCCGGCGCCGGTAGAGGGAGAAAGCCAGAACTCCGGCGGCCGACCAGCGTCACGCCGTGCGGCACGCGCCGTGGCGGGGCGAAGGTCGGCAGCGGGTGGACCGGATCCGGCGCCCAGTCGCTGCGTGCCTCGGACACCTCCACCCAGCCGGTGCGCAGCGTGAGCGACGCGTGGCCGGTGTGTTTGGAGATCGTCAGCATCGCGTCGCGCAACGCGGCCACCAGCAGCGCATTGACCTGCGCGAAAACCCGCGCCACTTCCTGCCCGAAGCGGCGGCGCAGCCGTTCGGCCTGGAAGACGGCGACGGCCGACAGAAGACGCGCCGGGCGAAAGAGATTGGGCCACGCGTCGGGCACCTGGACCCCGAGCTGGCCGATGCGCCCGTCGAGCGTCAGGTCCTCGAAGACCGCGGCGGCCTCGGCGAAGCCGATGAGGTCGAGCGACTGGCAGGGCCAGTCGGCCAGGAATTAGCGACGGGACTTCATGCAGCGGCACCTGGGGAGATATCGACCGGCCGGCCTTGTGGCATCGTGCCCCGCGCGGATGCGGCCCGCAATGACAATAAACCCCCGTAGGTCGTACGGGGGTTCCGGTAAGCCGGCACCTCGGGGCGCCGGCAGTGGCACGCTACGTCGCGGGCGGGGCGCCGCTAGACGGTTGCCCCGCTGAGCATCACGCCTGCCTGGGCAATTGCCAGGGACGTGCAAAACAGTGCCGCGAGCACGCGGTAGAACACTTTGTTGGTCATGGCCGTACCTTTCCCCCGGGTTGATCGGACGCGGTGCACAGCACGTGAACCGACGCAGCAACTGTGCGACCGGGCCGTCCTTTCAGTCCTTGAGCGGCTTGACGCAGGCACTGAAAAGTCCTGAAACATTCTTAAAGGCGCTCAAGTTTTCTTTGTTGGTGGTCCAACTCGGAATCGACTGAGCCCCGTGGCGGAACTTCCCCACTTTCCCGTCCGGATCGATCCGCAGGACTTGCGCGAGGCCGCGCTGCCGTGCGGTGCGGCCCCGGGCATGCCATAAGGCGTGACTGGGCAGGCTTTTTGCTTATGTTTGCGTAAGTTGAAAACCATTGTTTTCTCAATGAGAATCACTACCCGCGAGTGATAGTTCGGATTAAGATAACCTAAAGGCGGTATGGAATGTAGACGAACCATTGCCCGCCGCCCCTTCATCGGACCGGTGCACGTCGACAACCATGTCATCTCCGTTCGAGGTCAGTCGCGGCGAAATCCAGCTGAGCGGCCGCCATCTGGAGCTTGGCGGGCGTCCCGTCGTCATCGGCTCGCGCGCCTTCGACGTGCTGTCGGTGCTGATGAAGCATCGCGACCGGGTCGTCACCAAGCGCGAGCTGCTCGAGTCGGCGTGGCCCGGGCTGGTCGTTGAAGAGAACAACCTGCAGGTGCAGATCAGCACGCTGCGCAAGGTCCTCGGCCACGACTCGATCACCACCATCCCGGGCCAGGGCTACCAGTTCACCGCGCCGGCGTACATCGAGCGCGGAGCGTTCACCGAGGCGCCGCCCGCACCCCCGCCGGCGGCCGGCATTGCCCAGCGCCCCGCCGGCGACGCGGCGCCGGCGCAAGCGCCGGTATTGCCACCGGCGCTGCCGGCGGTGACGCGGCCGCGGCGCGCGGCCTGGATCGCCGCCGGCGCGGTCCTGGCGCTGCTGGCCGGCATCGCGCTGGCGTGGCACCCGTGGAGCACGCCGCCGTTGATGGAATTGATCCCCGCCCGGGGCGTCGGCCCTGCGGCCGCCGTCGACCGCTCGGTGGCCGTGCTGCCCTTCGTGGACATGAGCGAGAAAAAGGACCTGGAATATTTTTCCGACGGCCTGTGCGAGGAACTGCTGCACCTGCTGAGCCGCGTGCCGCAGATGCGCGTGGCGGCCCGCACCTCGGCGTTCGCGTTCAAGGGCAAGTCGGTCGACGTGCCGACGATCGCGCGCCGGCTGCAGGTGGGCAATGTGCTCGAAGGCAGCGTGCGCCGCTCCGGCGATCACCTACGCATCACCGCGCACCTGGTGCGCGCCGACAACGGCTACGAGCTGTGGTCCCAGACCTATGACCGGACGCTCGGCGACATCTTCCAGATCCAGGACGAGATCGCCGCCTCGATCGCGCAGGGGCTGCACTTCGCGCTGCTGGGCGAAACCCAGTCCAGGGTCACGAATGCCCGCAGCATGGCGGCCTACAGCCTCTACCTGCAGGCCCGCTCGCTGCAGCTGCGCGCCAATACCCCGGCCGACTGGGAAAAGGTCGCCGAATACGCGCGCCTGACCATCAGCTCCGACGTCACCTTCGCCCAGGCCTGGGCCTTCTTCTCGCAGGTTCTGTCCACGCAGGCGCAGTACGGCTACATCTCCGGCAACGTCGGCTGGGGCGCGGCGCGCGCAGCCGCGCAGCGTGCGCTCGAGCTGGACCCCTCGCTGCCGGAAGGGCATGCCGCGCTCGCCGGGGTGCTGCTCAGCTACGACCGCGACTGGGACGGCGCGCGGGCGCAGATCGAGGACGCTCTGCAGGACGATCCGGGCAATGCGCTGGCGATGACCTGGGGCGGGTACCTGGCCCTGGCGCTGGGGCAGAACGACCGCGCGCTGGCGTACTTCGAAAGCGCGGTCGCCGCCGACCCGCTGGACCCGGACAAGTACAACCGCCTGGCACTGGCGCTGATCAAGATGGGACGCTCGGACGAGGCCCAGGTGGCGCTGCACCGGGCGCTGATCATCGATTCGAACCAGCCCTTCGCGCACGCCAACCTCGCGCGGATCACCCTGGCCAGCGGCGATCCGGCCACGGCGCTGGACGAACTCGAGCACGAACCGCACGACGAAACGCGCCTGCTGGGCAGAGCGGTGGCGCTGTTCGCCCAGGGGCGCCGGGCGGATGCCGACGCCGCGCTGGGCGAGCTCGAACGCAGGTACGCCCGGATCCATCCGGCCGACCTGGCGGCAGCCTATGCAGCCCGCGGCGACAAGGACCGCGCCTTCTCCTGGCTCGATCAGGCCTACGCGCGGCACGATCCGGCATGCGCCCTCGTCAAGGCCGAACCGCTGTTCGCCAACCTGCACGCCGATGGGCGCTACGGCGCGTACCTGCGGCGGCTGAAGCTGCCGGCGTAGCCACCCCCCGGCCGCGGGCCGCCGCGCCGGGCGGTTCGCCGCGCACGCCCGCTTGTGTATATCATGCCGTGATATACCTGCCCGGCATCGGAACGAGGGGGAATGCCTTGGGACGCCATGACGACATACCGCGCGGCCTGGACCGGCACGCATTGCTGGCAATCGCCGAACAGGCCTTCCGCAAGGTCCGGGAAGGCGACTCGGATGCGGCACGGCACTACCGGCGGCACCCGCAGTTCGCCGGGCGCGACTGGGCGGCGATCCGCAACGACCTGGACGCGCTGCTGGGCGCCGACGCAGCGCAGCACGCCCGGCTGCTGCGCGGCCGGCTGGCCACCTGCATCGAATCGCTGGTCGCGGTCCAGTACTACCGCACGCTCGGTGCGCAGGACCGGGACGACTACGCGCGGTTCGTGATGGCCGATCGCGACGCGATGGACGAGCACTACCGCTATTGCGGCGCGCACTACTTCGCGTATTCGTGGGTGCTCGAAACCATCGTCTGCGTCCGCGACCCGGGCAGCACGGCCGACGCCCGGGGACTGGGCACGATGCAAAGCCGCTTCATGACCTGCTGCAAGGACTATTGCGCGCTGATCATGGAGGTCGCGCGGGCGCGGGCCTGCGGCGGTCACATTTCCGAGGAACAGGCCGACTGGGGGCGCTGGACGATCGCCTTCAAGGAGCAGGCCCGCCAGCGTCTGCTCGAGGGCGACGCGCCGGCCTGAAGGGGCGGGCGCGGCCGGGCGGGCGCGGCCGGCCGCTCAGCCGGCCGCGGCGCGGTCGAATTCCAGGTAGTTGCTCTGGTTGAGAAAGCGCATGAAGTCCGACTGCGTGACGATGCCCACGACCTTGTTGGCCGCGTCCACGATGGGTATGTGATGGTGCCCGGTATTGGTGAAGATCGGCATCAGGTCGACGGCCAGCCGGTCCTCCTGCACGACGGTGGTATGCGAGGTCATGATCTGCCCGACCACCTCGGGCTTGTCCGAATGCGTCAGGCCGTCGGGCAGCAGGAAGCGCCGGATGCTGGCGTGCAGCCCCGAGCGCGCATCAATGTCGGCGCCGCGCAGGAAGTCGACCATGGTGACGATGCCGATGATGCGCCGTGCCCGGTCGACCACCGGCAGCGCCTTGATGCGGTGCGCCTTCATCATCGACCAGGCCTCGAGCAGCGACGAGCCGAACTCGACCGCGACGACATCGCGCGTCATCACGTCGGCGCAGCGGATATTGCCCAGCCGCCGGCGGTAGCCTTCGAGTTCCGCACCGACCAGCAGCGCTTCGAGGTCATCGCGGCTGACGTCCAGGACCTGGTTGTATTTCTTGAGCGCCTCGTCCAGGTCCTCGGCCTTGAAGTGCGCGACCTGCGCCGTCGGCGCGGGCTTCGGGGCGACCTGCAGGTGCGGATAGCGCCGGCCGGTCAGCGTGTTGTACGCCAGGCCCGCGGCCACCAGCAGCACGGAGTTGAGCAGTGCCGCCTGCGCGGTGAACTGCCCGTGGACCGCGTGCGCGAGAACCGCCGACAGCGCCATCGCGCCGCCCGGCGGATGCAGGCATCGCAGGGTCAGCATCGCCAGTATGGCCAGCGCCACGGCCACGGCGGCCGCCAGCAGCGGATCCGGAATCAGCGCGGCGCAGGCCAGGCCCACCAGGCAGGACGTGACGTTGCCCCCGATCACCGACCAGGGCTGGGCCAGCGGACTGGCCGGCACGGCGAACACCAGCACCGCGCTGGCCCCCAGCGGCCCGACCAGCCAGCCGCTCATCGTGGGCGCCCCGATCAGGTAGCGGCTGAGCAGCGCGGCAGAAAGGACGCCGACGAAGCCGCCGGCGATCCCGCGCCAGCGTTCGCTGGCGTTGACCGCCAGCGGTGCCGGCAGGAAGCTGCGCAGCCACTGGCGAAGCGCGGCAGCCCCCGGGGTCGGTGCGGGGCGCCGGCGCAATGGCGGGCGGGTCTGGCCGGGTTCCATCGCGGGATGCGTCATCGGACCACCGCCGGCCCCGGGCGGCGCGGCTGGCGTGCCCTGGCCTGTCCGCCGGAAAACATCTTCTGGTCCGGTACCGCGAACGTGCCGTTGAGCCGCAGCAGCTCGTCGCGGTGCAGGTTGGCCAGATGGTTGATGGTGCGCACGCCGGTGCGCGTGAGGTGCACCTCGACTTCGCGCCCGTCGGCGCGCCCGGAGCGGCGCTCTACCAGGCCGAGTTTTTCGCAGCGCGTCACGAGCGCCACCACGCCGTGGTGCTTGGACTGCAGGCGGTCGGCCAGTTCGCCGATGGTCGCCCAGGAGCGCCCCGGAAAGCCCTTGATATGCAGCAACAGCAGGTACTGCAGGTTCGTGACGCCAGCGGCGGCCGTCAATTGCTCGCTCAGATGCAGGAATCGGCGCAATTGGTAGCGAAACGCGGACAGCGCCTCGAATTCGGACTTCGTCACCGGTGTCTTTCAGGGGGGTCGGCGGGAATGAAATCGGTTCCAGGCGGCAGCGGCGCCGGGCCCCGTTTTCTTGCCAGTTACATCATACTATGATGCAACAAACGGCGCGGATGCCCGCGCGAGGGAGCACCCGATGGCAGGCAAGCAGCAGGCGGTTCGCACGGTGATCGACGACGCCCGGCGCCAGGGCCGCAGCGCCCTGACGGCCCCGGAAGGCAAGCTCGTCTGCGAGGCCTATGGCATCACGGTACCGGGCGAAGGGCTGGCGCGCTCGGCCCAGGAGGCGGCGGCGCTGGCGGCCCGGCTGGGCTTCCCGGTGGTGCTCAAGATCGTCTCGCCGGAAATCCTGCACAAGACCGAGGCCGGCGGCGTGCTGGTCGGCCTGGCCACCGCCGACGCGGTGGAAAAGGGCTTCGCGACCATCATGGCCAACGCCCGGGCGCACAGCCCGCGTGCCGAACTGCTGGGCGTGCAGGTGCAGCAGATGGTCGCCGGCGGCCAGGAAGTCATCATCGGCGGCGTGACGGACCCGAGCTTCGGCAAGCTCGTCGCCTTCGGCCTGGGCGGGATCCTGGTCGAGGTGCTCAAGGACATCACCTTCCGCCTGGCGCCGGTGAGCCGGGACGATGCGCTGTCCATGCTCGACGGCATCGCGGCGGCGCAGATCCTCAAGGGCGTGCGCGGGAGCGTTCCCGTCGACCGCGCGGCGCTGGCCGGGATGATCGAAGCGGCCTCGCGGCTGATCAGCGACTTCCCGGAGATCGCCGAGCTCGATCTCAATCCCGTGTTTGCCTCGGGCAACGGCGCCATCGCGGCGGACGTGCGCATCGTGCTCGATTTCTCGCCGCCGCCCGAACGCTTCCGGCCGGACCCCGCGCTGATCGTGCAGCAGATGAACCGGATCATGCAGCCCGATGCGGTCGCCGTGATCGGCGCCTCGGCCGAGGACGGGAAGATCGGCAACTCCGTGATGAAGAACCTCATCAACGGCGGCTACACCGGCGCCATCTACCCGGTGCACCCGAGCGCCAGCGAGATCCTCGGCCGCAAGGCCTACCGCAGCATCCGCGACATCCCCGGACCGGTGGACGTCGCGGTCTACGCGATTCCGGCCAGGTTCATCGCGCCGGCACTGGTCGAGGCCGGCGAGAAGAAGGTATCGGGCGCCATCCTCATCCCCTCGGGCTTTGCCGAGACCGGCAATGTCGCGGGCCAGGAGGAACTGGTGGCCATCGCCCGGCGCTACGGCATCCGGCTGATGGGGCCGAACATCTACGGCTACTATTACACGCCGCGCAACCTGTGCGCGACCTTCTGCACGCCGTACGACGTCAAGGGCCAGGCGGCCCTGTCGTCGCAGTCCGGCGGCATCGGCATGGCGATCATCGGCTTCTCGCGCTCGGCCAAGATGGGTGTCTCGGCGATCGTCGGACTGGGCAACAAGTCCGACATCGACGAGGACGACCTGCTGGCGTTCTTCGAGCAGGACGACAACACGCAGATCATCGCCCAGCACTGCGAGGACCTGAAGGACGGCCGCAATTACGCCGAGGTGGCCCGGCGCGTCGCCCGCAAGAAGCCGATCGTCGTCCTCAAGGCCGGCCGTACCAGCCTGGGCGCCCGCGCGGCCAGCTCGCATACCGGGGCGCTGGCCGGCAACGACAAGATCTACGACGACGTGCTGCGCCAGTGCGGCGTGATCCGCGCGCGCTCGCTGCGCGAGCTGCTCGATTTCGCGCGCGGCATTCCGCTGCTGGCCACGCCCAAGGGCGAGAACGTGCTGATCATCACCGGCGCGGGGGGCTCGGGCGTGCTGCTGTCGGACGCCTGCGTGGACAACAAGCTGTCGCTGATGACGATGCCGCCCGACCTGGACGCGGCGTTCCGCAAGTTCATCCCGCCGTTCGGGGCCGCCGGCAATCCGGTCGACATCACCGGCGGCGAACCGCCCAAGACCTATCAGAACACCATCCGCCTCGGCCTGGAGGACCCGCGCATCCACGCGCTGATCCTGGGCTACTGGCACACCATCATCACGCCGCCGATGGTCTTCGCGCATCGGGTGGTCGAGGTCGTCGAGGAGTTCAAGGCGCGGGGCATCACCAAGCCGATCGTCGCGTCGCTGGCCGGGGACGTCGAGGTCGAGGAGGCAGCCGACTTCCTGTACCAGCACGGCGTACCGGCCTATGCGTACTCGACGGAAATTCCGGTGGCGGTGCTGGGCGCCAAGTTCCAGTGGGCGCGCGGTGCCGGCCTGATCTGACTGCCAGGGAACCCGGACATGGAAAAATCCGCATCGGTGTTCACCGTACGCCCGCCGGCCGACCGGGCGGAGTCCGACGCCACGACCACCCGCCATCTGGCGGCGGCACGCTATTGCCTGCCCGAGGAGCTGCCCACGCCGATGGCCAAGGCGGCCTGGGCCGAGGTCGAGCACCACCTGCACTGCCGCGAGGTGCGCAGTGCCCTCGATTGCGCGATGCGACTGGGCAACGACATCGGTGCCGGCAAGGATTTCTGGCGCGAGATCCTGCTGGCGACGCGTGACCTGGAACTCGACGCGCACGCCAACCAGCTGGCGCAGTTCATCCGCCTCAAAGAGGCGTCCTGACGCCGGCGGCGTCGGGCGCTTCAGGCCGGTCCGCGGGGCCCGCTGTCGCGCGGCGCGTCGTGCGGCTTTTCCAGGTTCTGCATGGCGGCCCCGGCAAGCCACTGGGCAAGGATGATCCCGCCCCCGAAAATGCCGATCACGATAAGAAGTTCGACGGACATCTGCCAGCTCCCGGTTGATAACGCATCCGGCGGCCCGCAGGCCGCCGGATGCCGGAACGTGGCGCAGGCGCGCGGTTCCGTATCTCAGGCGAGCCTCACGATTCCGCCCTGATCCGACCCAGCAGGCTGCCCAGCAACGGTGCCAGCCGCTCGATCTCCTCCCGATGCATCATCGAGAGCCCTGCAAGCAATTGCTCGGCGGCCGGGGTCAGTTCGACCAGCACCTGCCGCTTGTCGCTGTCGCCACTGCGCCGGGTGACGAGTTTCTTTGACACCAGGCGGTCCACCAGCCCGACGGCGCTGTGGGGCCGTATGCAGAGCCGCTCCGCCAGTTCGCCGGTGGTGACGTACTCCCGGTGCGGATAGCCCTTGATCGCCAGCAGTGCCTGATGCTGCTGCGCGGTCAGGCCGGTCTGCAGCGCGGCGTTTTCACTGAACTCCAGGAAACGCCGCAACAGATAGCGAAACTCGGCCAAGGTTTCGTAATCCGCCTTTGCCAGCCGGCGCGCCGGGCGCGCGGCGCCGCGGCCGCTCACCACGGCGCGCCGTCCGCAGGCCGGCGGCGCACGGCCATCCGGTATTCATATCGTACTACGATATAATTGCGCCGCGCAAGCATGCCACACCTCCCGGAAGTCTTCCTTCTTCAGAACCCCGCGCCTTTTGGAGCGACTTGCATCGTGATTACTGCTTTCCTGGGCACCCGACCGGCGGTGCCGCGATGAACCGGCCGCCGATCGACCGGCTGCGGGATTTCACCACCGACCGGCGCCTGATGGCCCTGCTGCCGATGGCCGTCGTGGTCGGAACCGGCGGCGCCATCGCCGCCTGGGCGCTGTTTCACCTGATCAATCTAGCGACCAACCTCGCCTACTACGGGCGCCCGAGCACGGCGCCCGCATCCATCATAGGCAATGCGCTGGGCCCCGCGGCGGCCCTGGTGCCGGTCGCAGGCTGCCTGGTCATCGGCCTCATGGCGCGCTACGGCTCGGAGCGCATCCGCGGCCATGGCATTCCGGAAGCCATCGAGGCGATCCTCATCGGACGCAGCCGCATGCAGGCCAAGGTCGCCGTGCTCAAGCCGCTGTCGTCGGCCATCTCGATCGGCACCGGCGGACCGTTCGGCGCCGAGGGGCCGATCATCATGACCGGCGGCGCCTTCGGCTCTCTGTTCGCCCAGCTCTTCGACCTGAGCAATGTCGAGCGCAAGACCCTGCTGGTGGCCGGTGCGGCCGCCGGCATGACCGCGACCTTCGGCACCCCGGTCGCCGCCATACTGCTCGCCGTCGAGTTGCTGCTCTTCGAATGGAAGCCACGCAGCTTCGTGCCGGTGGCAGTGGCGTCGGTCGTGGCCGCCGCATGGCGGCCCGTGCTGCTGACCTCCAGCACCCTGTTCCCGATGGCGATGAGCCTGCCCCTGCCGGTGCACGCCCTGCTCTTTGCCGCCGCGCTGGGAATCGGCGCCGGGCTGGCGTCCGGGCTGCTCACGCAGATGGTCTACTTCAGCGAGGACCTTTTTCAGCGGCTGCCGATCCACTGGATGTGGTGGCCGGCGCTGGGTGGCCTGGTGGTCGGCATCGGCGGACTGGTGGAGCCGCATGCGCTGGGCGTCGGCTACGACAATATCGCGCAACTGCTCCAGGGACAGATGGCGGTTTCCGCGGCGGTCTCGCTGCTGCTGGTCAAGGCGCTGATCTGGTCGGTGGCGCTCGGATCGGGGACGTCCGGCGGCGTGCTGGCTCCGCTGCTGATGATGGGCGGCGCGCTGGGCGCCATCAGCGGCCAGGCGGTCATGGGCAGCGAGGCCGGCCTGTGGGCGCTGGTCGGCATGGCGGCCATGATGGGCGGGACGATGCGCTCGCCGCTGACCGCGATCGTGTTCGCCGTCGAGATCACGCAGAACGTCGGCGCACTGCTGCCGCTGGCCGTGGCGTGCACGGCCGCGCACGCCACCACCGTGCTGCTGCTGCGCCGGTCGATATTGACGGAAAAGCTGGCGCGCCGCGGGCACCACGTGATGCGCGAATACGGCGTCGACCCGTTCGAGTCGACGCGCGTGCTGCAGGTGATGACGCGGGCGGTCGTCAGTCTTCCCGGCACCGCGGCCATCGGGCCGCTGGCGCAGCACCTGCGCACGGGCGACGCCGCCGCCGCGCACCGCGCATACCCGGTCGTCGATGGCGCCGGGCAGGTGGTCGGCATGGTGTCGCGGTCCCAGGTGCTGCGCTGGAGCGAGGATGCCGCGCTGCAGGGCCGGCCGCTGGGCGAGCTGACCGCCGGCGCACCGGTCATCGCCGGCTTCGAGGACGAACTCGTCGGGCAGATCGCCGACCGCATGGCGGCGGCCCGGGTGAGCCGCGTCCCCATCGTGCAGCGGTCCGACGGCACGCTGGTCGGACTGGTCACCCGGCAGGACCTGCTGCGCGTACGCGAAGAGACGCGCCGCCACGAAAGCGAGCGCGAGCGGCTCATCCGGATCGGTCGCGTCCGCCGGGCCTAGTGCCGGGCGGCCGGCGGTCCGCAGAGTGCACAATGATGCCAACCAACGAAAGGCTGCAATGATCGAAATGTCGATAGGACTACTGCTCCTGATCACTGCGATCTACTTCATATCGAAGAAGTAGCGCGCGGTGCGGCGCCGGGGGTCGCCGCCGCGGGGCCTTGGCGGTGCATTGCATCGCCGCAACGGTTACCAGGCCCTTTTTGCCGGACCTCGCGCAGCATCGGCCGGACCGTGGCCGCCGATCCGCGATGTCGGCGGCACGACACCTCGTTGCGCCGCATGAAGGTGACGCGGCGGCGCTACCGGCTGACGGGCGAACTGTGTCGCTTCGCCTATCGGACTAGACTCATCGGTCGACATCGACGAAGAGTCTTTTCATGAATCGCCTGGCGTGGCATCCGATAGCCGCCGTTGCGGGCACCCTTTTGCTGCTGAGCGGATGCGCCGTCTGGCGCAATCCGATGCAGGTGAATGTGGTGGATGTGCAGGCGCTGCCCGGCGAAGGCCTGGAAATGCGCATGGCGGTCAAGCTGCGGATCCAGAACCCCAGCGATACCGCGATCGCCTATCACGGCGTCGCCATTGCACTGGAAGTGCGCGGCAATACCTTCGCCACCGGTGTCGGCAACTCCCTGGGAACCGTACCGCCGTTTGGAGAGTCGCTGCTTACCGTCCCTGTATCCATATCCGCCATGGCAGCGGTACGCCAGGCGCTGGACATGGCAGCGGATCCAACGTCGCGATTCGACTACGTACTGCATGGGGAATTGGCGACGGACGACACTGGTGGAGCCCGCTTCGAGTCGCGCGGCCAAATTGCCCTGCCGCCCGGTTTGCTGTCACCGTAAGCACGCCGGCGTCTGGCCGCTAGAGGCCAGTACGCCAGGACCGCCGCACGGGCGGCGCACGATGGGGATCAAAAGGGGTTTGGTGCTGCTGAGACGAATCGAACGTCCGACCTACTGATTACGAATCAGTTGCTCTACCGACTGAGCTACAGCAGCGAAGCGCCGCATTATAGACGCAGCGGCAGGGCCGCCGAAGGCCCAAATTGGCGCCCCTTCGGCACGCGATTTACCCCGCGGCGGCGGCGCTAGCCGACGCCTTCCCCATGGCGCCGCAGCGCCCAGGCCACGTGCTCGCGCACCAGCGCCGAGGGGTCGTCCTGGCGCCGGCGCAGCGCGGTGACGACCGGCACCGCGGTGCGCGCGTTGCCCAGCGCCACCGCCAGGTTGCGCAGCCATCGTTCATGGCCGATGCGCAGGATGGCGCTGCCGGCATGGCGCCGGGCAAAGGTGTCCGCATCCCAGCCGAACAGGCTGACGAGGTCGGCACGGTCCAGGTCGTTGCGCACGTCAAAATCCGGCAGCGCCGAGCGCTGCGCGTAGCGGTTCCAGGGGCAGACCAGCTGGCAGTCGTCGCAGCCGTAGACCCGGTTGCCCACCAGCGGGCGCAGCGCCTCGGGAATGGGGCCGTCATGCTCGATCGTCAGGTACGAGATGCAGCGGCGGGCATCCACCTGGTAGGGGCCGGTAATGGCGCCGGTCGGGCAGACGTCCAGGCACTGGGTGCAGCTGCCGCAATGGTCGCTGCGCGGCGCGTCCGCCGGCAGTGGCAGATCGGTGAGGATTTCGCCCAGGAAGAACATCGAACCGGCCTCGCGCGTGAGCAGCAGCGTGTGCTTGCCGCGCCAGCCCAGCCCGGCCTTGCGCGCGAACTCCACTTCCAGCAGCGGGGCGCTGTCGCAGTACGGGCGGTAGGCCGGCCGGGCCACTTCGCTGCCGATGCGTTCGCCCAGAACCCGCAGCCGGCCGCGCAGCACCTTGTGGTAGTCACGCCCCCGGGCGTAGATCGAAACCACGGCGGCGCCGTCCTCGCGCAGGCGCGACAGCTCGTGGGCCTGCCAGTCCGCGCGGTCGGCGCGCGGCCGGTAATCCAGGCGCGCGCTGATCACGCGCAGAGCGCCGGGCTGCAGCTGCCCGGGCGCGGCGCGCAGCGCGGCATGGCGGCGCAGGTATTCCATGCTGCCGTGCCGGCCCTGCGCCAGCCATTGCTGCAGACGGGCGGCGGCCTCGGCCACGTCCAGGTCGGTGATGCCCACCGCGGCGAGGCCCAGCTCCGCGCCCCACTGGCGGATCCGATCGGCCAGTTCGGCCCAGATAGGCGGCGTATCCACGGCAATTGGATCCATGGCGGTTCGCTATGCTGGGCACTGCCGCGCACGGCTGCAGGTCGAATCCGCGGCGGCGGCCCGCGCGTGGCGCCGATTCCGTGGATTGCTGGCGATGTCCGAACCGCAGCTCATGCTTACCCTCTCCGATACGGCAGCCACAGAGACGCTCGGTCGCACGCTGGCCGACGCGCTGCTGGCGCTGGCAGCGGATATTGCCTCGCGGGGCTGCACGATCTACCTGCAGGGCGAGCTCGGCGCGGGCAAGACCACGCTGGCGCGCGCGCTGCTGCAGCGCCTGGGAGTCGGCGGACCCGTGAAAAGTCCCACCTATACGCTGCTTGAACCTTACGAGGCTTCGAGATTACACTTGTATCACTTTGATTTTTATAGATTCAAAACGCCCGCGGAATTCATGGATGGGGGTTTTGCAGAATACTTCGGCCCAGGCGGGGTCTGCCTGGTGGAATGGCCCGAACGCGCTGGCGACTACCTGCCGCCGCCGGACCTGCGCATCGTGCTGCAGGACCACGACCCTGGCCGCAGCGCCATGGTAAGCGCCCAGACGGAGATCGGTGCGAAATGCCGGGATCGACTGCCAGGCCTGCGTTGATGGCGCCCCTGTCGGGGGACGGCGGCAGTCCGGCGCCGGCGCGGCGCCGGCTGCTGCAGGGGGCGGCCGGCACGCTGGCGCTGAGCCTCACGCCGCACATCGCGCGCGGCGCGACGCTGCTGGCAGTGCGCATCTGGCCGGCACCCGAGTACACGCGCGTCACCATCGAACACGACGCGCCGCTGCGCTTCAGCCACTTCCTGCTGCGCGATGCCAAGCCGCTGCGCATGGTGGTGGACATCGAGGGGCTGGACCTCACGCCACAGTTTGCCGAGCAGATCCGCAAGGTCGACCCGGCGGACCCCTACATCGCCCGGATGCGCGTCGGCCAGTTCCGGCCGCAGGTCGTGCGCCTGGTGCTTGAACTGAAGGTGCCGGTCGACCCGCAGGTCTTCGCGCTCGACCCGGTCGGTCCGTACCGCAATCGCCTGGTGCTCGACCTGTATCCGGAAGGCGCCAATGATCCGCTGATGGCGCTGCTGCGCGCCCCGCGCGACGCCGACACCGATGGCGGGCCCCTGGGCGCACCGGGCGGTCCGGCCGACAATATCCCCGGGCCGTCCGCGCAGGCCGACACCAATGACCCGGCGGGCGCACCGGCGCCACCGGGCGGCGACGCAGCCGCGCCGGCACCGGCGCGTTCGCCCGGCGGTGCGGCCGGCACCGAGCCCGGCAGTGCGCCGTCCGGCGACGCTGCCGGCAGGCCGCCGGCGGCCGACCGTCCGGCTCCGCAGGCATCCACCAGCGAGCCGGCTGCGGCGCGGCGCAGCGCGCGGGCCGTGCGCCGGCTGATCACGATCGCCATCGACCCCGGCCATGGGGGCGAAGACCCCGGCGCCATCGGCCGGCGCGGCACACATGAAAAGGTCGTGACCCTGTCGATCGGCCGCCAGCTGGCGGCACTGATCGAAGACCAGGCCGACTACCGCGTGCTGCTGACGCGCGATGCCGACTACTTCGTGCCGCTGGGCATGCGCGTGGAAAAGGCGCGCCGCGTGCAGGCCGACCTCTTCGTGTCGATCCATGCCGATGCCTGGGTGCGCTCGGATGCGCGCGGATCCTCGGTCTTTGCGCTGTCCGAGCGCGGCGCCAGCAGCAGCGCCGCCGCCGAACTGGCGCGCCAGCAAAACGATGCCGACCTCATCGGCGGCGTGAACCGCGCCAACCGCAGCTCGATGGTGCAACGGGTCGTGCTCGACCTGTCGACCACCGCGCAGATCAGCGACAGCCTGGTGGTGGGCGATGCGGTTCTGCACGAACTGGGCGGCATCAACCGCCTGCACCGCGGCCACGTCGAGCAGGCCGGCTTTGCGGTGCTCAAGGCGCCGAGCATCCCGTCGATCCTGGTCGAGACCGCCTTCATCAGCAACCCCGACGAGGAGGCGCGGCTGCGCGACCAGGCCTACCAGCGCCAGATGGCCAGCGCCGTGTTCAGCGGCATCCGCAGCTATTTCGCGCGGCATCCGCCGCTGGTGCGCAATCCGGTGGGTTGACGGGCGATGCCAATGCGCGCGCGTGCGCGCCTTTGCCTTTGCGTTTGATGGCCCTCGCCCCGTACGCGCTCCCAGAGGCAGTGGAAGCAGCGCGGATTCAGGAGCGGCGGCGGCGCAGCATGCGCACCAGGCCGGCGAGGGCCAGCGGGCCGAACGCACCGCCCAGCCCCACCATCAGCACCAGTCCCAGGTGATCGCGCACGACGGCGACATTGCCGAAAAGGTAGCCGCCGCCCACCAGCAGCACGCTCCAGAGCACCGCACCGGCGAAGCTGTAGGCGTAGAAGCGCTGGCGCGCCATGCCCGAGGCGCCGGCCACCAGCGGCGCGAACGAGCGCACCACCGGCAGGAAGCGGGCCGCGATCAGGGTCTTGCCGCCGTGGCGCTCGAAAAAGCGGTGCGTGCGATCGAGCGCCGCGCGGTTGATCCAGGCAATCGAACCGTCGTAGACCTTGTGGCCCAACCACGCGCCGATGGCGAAGTTCAGCGCATTGCCCAGCGAGGCCGCCAGCACCACGGTGCCGGCCAGCGGCACGGCGTGCAGGGCGCCGCCGGCGGAGATCGCGCCGGCGATGAACAGCAGCGAATCGCCCGGCAGGAAGGCCATGAAGACCAGCCCCGTTTCCGCGAAGACGATGGCAAACAGCAGCCCGTAGGCCATCGCGCCGTGCTCATGCGCGGCGGCCAGCAGGAAGCGATCGAGCGCCGTGAAAAGGTCGAGCCAGTTGATGCCGTCCACGAATGCTTCACCAAGACTGCCGAAAGGCGGGGGACCGCGATGGTACTCGACCGCCTCCCTATAATGCCGCATGAACTCCCCTGATTCACCGTCCACCGAGGCAGCGTCGTGGCCGGCGCCGCCGCCGGGCGGCCCGCCCGCGGATGCCGTCGCAGCGGGCGCGGCGCCGGTGATCCGGGTACTGCCGGATACCCTGATCAGCCAGATTGCGGCCGGCGAGGTCGTCGAGCGGCCCGCCTCGGTGGTCAAGGAACTCGTGGAAAACGCGCTCGACGCCGGCGCCCGGCGCATCGAGGTGCGGCTGCAGGGTGGCGGGGTGCGCCGCATCGTCGTCAGCGACGACGGCTGCGGCATCGACCGCGCCCAGCTGGCACTGGCGCTGCAGCGCCACGCCACCAGCAAGATCGCCAGCCTGCAGGATCTCGAGCGGGTGGCCACGCTGGGGTTTCGCGGCGAGGCGCTGGCGGCCATCGCCTCGGTCGCCGCGGTGAACATCCAGTCGCGCACGGCCGGCGCCGAGCACGCCTGGCGCATCGATGCGGCCAGCGGCGCCGTGGAACCGGCCGCCGGCGCCCCGGGCACGCGTGTCGACGTGGCCGACTTGTTCTACAACACGCCGGCACGGCGCAAGTTCCTGCGCACCGAGGCCACCGAGCTGGGGCACTGCGTCACCGTGGTCGAGCGCGTGGCCGCGGCCCATCCGGGCGTGGCCTTCCATGTGTGGCACGAGGCACGCTGCGTGCTGGACGCGCCGGCGGCCGGCCTGCTGGAGCGGGCCCGCGTGCTGCTGCCCGAGGACTTCGCCAGCGCGGCGCGGCCGGTCGAGGCGCACGCCGGCGTGATCGCGCTCTCGGGCTGGGTCGGCGCCCCGACGGCCGCCCGGGCACGCGCCGATGCGCAGTACTTCTACGTCAACGACCGCTACGTGCGCGACAAGCTGCTCGCGCACGCCCTGCGCGCCGCCTATGCCGATGTGCTGCACGGCACCGCGCAGCCCATGTACTGCCTGTTCCTGCGCATCGATCCGGGTGCGGTCGACGTCAACGTGCACCCCAGCAAGAGCGAGGTGCGCTTTCGCGACAGCTCGGCCGTGCACCAGTTCGTGCGCCGTGCGGTCGAGCGGGCGCTGGCGCCGTCGGGCGCGGTGGCGGGCGCCGCGGCGTCCGCGCCGC
>JBBISD010000037.1:0-24278 GCA_037441485.1 Burkholderiales bacterium | reverse complement strand
GTGGCCGCCAGCTGCAGGCCAGCGGCGATCGGCGTGCCGCCGCCGCCGGGCACGCCCGCGAGGCTGCGGCGGGCACGCGCCAGGGAGCGCGTGGGCGGCAGCAGGACCTGCGCGCCGCGTCCGCGAAACGCGATCAGCGCGACCTGGTCGCGGCGCACGTAGCAGTCGGCCAGGAATAGCTCGACCGCCCCCTTGGCCTCGGCCAGCCGGTTCAGGGCCGCCGAGCCCGAGGCATCGACGACGAAGATCACCGTGGTCTGCGAGCGCTGCGCGAACCGCACGATGCGAAAGTCCTCGCGGCGCACCGCGATGCGCTGGCGGGCGCCGCCGCCGGCCGCGCCAGGCGCCGGCACCAGGCCGCGAAGCGCCTGCCAGGGTGCCGCACAGCGCAGCGTTTCGAGCACGTGCAGGCGCGCACCGTCGCCCAGCTGGCCGCGGCGCACGCCCACCGGCCGCCCGCGCTGCAGCGAGCGCACCTGCACGCCGGTACGGCCAGCGCCGCCACCGCCCTGGCGCCGCATCAGGCCACGCGCGATATCCTCGAGCAGATCGGCCGGCAGCACCGCACGCGCGGCCTCGAGCACGACCTCGCCCATGGCACCGTCGCGCTCCTCGTCCGGCGACGCCGCGTCCGGCGGCGGCTCGTCCTGGCCTGCCTCGGGCGGCGGCGGATCGGGCGGCGGATCCGCCATTGCATCCGCCGGCGGCGGCGCCGCCTGCTGCGGCGCCTCGGCCGGCGGCATGCGGCGCGCACGCGGCGCGATCACCAGCCGCGCCGCCAGGGCAGCATGGCTGCGACCCGCCTCGGTCGCGCCGTCGAGCGCGGCGGCGGCTCGCGCCACGCGCACCGCCAGCAGCGGCACGCGCAGCGATTCGATGCCCAGCGCCAGGCACGAGGCGCAAAAGGCCTCGCACATCGCGGCACCGACCTGCACCTGCGGCAGGCGCGCGCGCGCCGCGGCCAGCGCGGGCGCCGCCGGGTCATCGGCCAGCGCATCGGCCAGTGCCGCATCGCGCCCGTGCACCGCGTCGAGGTCGAGCCAGAACGCCAGGCGGTCCAGCAGTGTTGCCGGCGGCGCCTCGTCGGCATCGAGCCCCTCGTCGAACGCGACGACCGCGATGCGCGCCGGCGCCTGCAGGCTGAAGCCGTCGCGCTCGACGCGCAGCGAACCCTCATCGAGCACCGCCGCCAGCAGCGCCGCGGCGACGGTCCGCAGGCGCTCGGCCATCGGCACCACGATCACGCCCCGGTCGCTCAGAGCCAGCAGGCCAGCCTCGGCGACCGGGCGGCCCGCCCGCAGCGTCGCGGCCAGGTCAATGCCGCCGAGCAGGCGCGACTCGTCGACATTGCAGGGCATGCGCCGCACGGCCGTGCCGGGCTCGAGGAACTGCTGCAGCCGTTCGAACCAGGCGTCGCGCAGCGCACCGGCCGGGACCCGCAGGCGTATGCCGCCCAGCCCCGGCGGATCGATGGCGAAGATGGCCGCGGCCGCCACGGCGTCGGACCAGCGGCCCGGCGCCCGGCCGGTGCCGTCGTCGCCTTGCGGCGCGCGCGCGCTGGTGGAGGACGGCGACCCCGGCCTGCCTGCCCCGCGCGCGCCTGTGCCGGCCTCGACCACGGACTCAGTCGCCGAAGGTCTGCGCCAGCGCGCGCTCGATGCGCGGCGCCGAGCCGGTCTCGTCCAGCGGATCGCGCCGCAGCCGATGACGCAGCGCGATCATCGCGACGCGCCGCAGATGGCGGTCCTCGACCTGCGCATCGCCCCCGAGGCTGGCGACCGCGCGCGCCGCGCGTATCAGCGTGAGTTCGCCGCGCAGGCCGTCGGTGCCCAGCGCAACGCACAGTCCGGCGGCGCGCTCCAGCGCGGCATCGGGCGTTCGGACCCCCGCCAGGCGCTTGCGCGCGGCCTCGATCTGCCGGCGCAGGGAAGCTTCGGCCGGCTCCCAGCGCTGGCAAAACGCCACCGGGTCGCGATCGAAGTCGTCGCGGCGCCGCACGACCTCCACGCGCGCCGCGATATCGGTCGGCGTGTGCACCTCGACGGCCAGGCCGAAGCGGTCGAGCAATTGCGGCCGCAGTTCGCCCTCCTCCGGATTGCCGCTGCCCACCAGCACGAAGCGCGCCGGATGCCGCACGCTGATGCCTTCGCGCTCGACGATGTTCTGGCCGGAGGCGGCCACGTCCAGCAGCAGGTCGACCAGGTGATCCTCCAGCAGGTTGACCTCGTCGATGTACAGAAACCCGCGATTGGCGCGCGCCAGCAGGCCGGGCTCGAAGGCCTTGACGCCCTCGGCGAGCGCGCGCTCCAGGTCCAGCGCACCGGCCACGCGATCCTCGGTGGCGCCCAGCGGCAGGTCGACCACGGTTACCGGCGCCAGCACGCTGCGCGGTGGCTTGCCGGTCGCGGTCTTGCATGCCGCGCAGAGTCCGGCCGGGCGCTCGGGCCCGCAGTGATAGGGACAGCCCACGACCACCCGCATCCTGGGCAGCAGCGCGGCCAGCGCCCGCACACCGGTGGACTTGCCGGTGCCCCGATCGCCGATCACGAGCACGCCGCCGATCGACGGGTCGACCGAGGCGGCCAGCAACGCCAGCTTCATCTCCTCCTGGCCGACGATGGCCGAGAACGGAAACGGCGCGGACGACGGCGGGGACGAGACCCGGGAGGCGGCGGCACTCATGCCGCAGGCGCCCATGGCTGGTAACGGGCGAGGCCGCGACGGCAGGGCACTGCAGCAGCTTCTGTAGCGCGCCGGACGAGAAGTTTGATTTTCATCAATCCCTTTTGTAAATCTATTCGTACATTCAGCGTGTCCAGTTCAGTTTACATCCATTCCCCGCAAGAGGTGAATCCATGCGCGTGCTGCTGATACACCCCAACTATCACTCCGGCGGCGCCGAGATCGCCGGCAACTGGCCACCAGCCTGGGCCGCGTACCTGGCCGGCGCCCTGCGGCAGGCCGGCTATACCGACGTCGGCTTCATCGATGCGATGACCAATGACCTGTCGGAAACGGCGCTGCGCGGCCTGCTGGCCCGCGAACAGCCCGACCTGGTCGGCGTCACCGCGATCACGCCGGCAATTTACAAGGCCGAACGGGTTCTGCAAATCGTCCGGGAGATGCACCCGCGGGCCGTCACCGTCCTGGGCGGCATCCACGGTACGTTCATGTACCAGCAGGTGCTGGCCGAGGCGCCGTGGATCGACGCGGTGGTGCGCGGCGAAGGCGAAGCGGTGCTCGTGAACCTCGTGCGCACGCTCGCGGCCGGCCAGTGGCCGGCACGGCGCGAACACCTGCGCGGCATCGCCTACGCCGACGGCGGCAAGGTCGTGGCGACGCCGGCCGAACCGACCATCAAAGACCTGGACACCATCGCGCCGGACTGGAGCATCCTCGAATGGGACAAGTACCGGTACATCCCGCTGGGCGTGCGGGTCGCCATACCCAGCTTCGCGCGCGGCTGCCCCTTCACCTGCAGCTTCTGCTCCCAGTGGAAGTTCTGGCGCGACTACCGCGTGCGTGACCCTGTGAAGGTGGTCGACGAAATCGCCGCGCTGGTGCGCGACCACGGCGTGGGCTTCTTCATCCTTGCTGACGAGGAACCGACGATCCACCGCAAGAAGTTCGTCCAGTTCTGCGAGGAACTCGAACGGCGTCGGCTGCCCGTGTACTGGGGCATCAATACCCGCGTTACCGACATCCTGCGCGACGAGAAGCTGCTGCCGCTGTACCGGCGCGCCGGCCTGATCCACGTGTCGTTGGGCACCGAGGCGGCCGCGCAGCTCAAGCTCGAGCGCTTTCACAAGGAGACGACGATCGCCCAGAACAAGCGGGCGATCGCACTGCTGCGCGCCCATGGCATCGTCGCCGAGGCGCAGTTCATCGTCGGCCTGGAAAATGAGACGCGCGACACGCTGGACGAAACCTACCGCATGGCCCTGGACTGGCAGCCGGACATGGCCAACTGGGCCATGTACACGCCCTGGCCCTTTTCCGACCTGTTCAAGGAAATGGGCGACAAGGTCGAAGTGTTCGATTTTGAGAAGTACAACTTCGTCACGCCGATCGTCAAGCCCGACGCCATGGAACGCACCGAGCTGCTCGATGGGGTAATGCGCAACTACCGCCGCTTCTACCTGCGCAAGTCCTTCCTGGAATACCCGTGGATCCGCGACCGCACCAAGCGGCGCTACATGCTCGGCTGCCTCAAGGCCTTTCTCAAGAGTGGCATGCAGCGCACGTTCTACGACCTGGGCCGGGTCAACTACTGGGGCCCGCAGTCGGCCGCCGCCGTCGACTTCCAGTTCGACGCCAGCCGCACTCTGAGCCGGGAGCAGATCCTGCAGTTCCAGGGCGTCGCCCGCGGACGCAAATCGCTGCGGAACGCCGGTGCCGGCGACGGCGTCCGGCACCGCGCCGACGAACCCGGCGCGCATGCGTCGTCGACCGCCGCCCGCGACGTCGCGGCGCCCGCCGCCTGAGGTGCGCCGTGGATGTGGATGGCGGGGCGGCGTCCGGCGCGCGCCACGGCGGCCGGCATGGCGCGCGGATCGGGCCCAATGCGATCACCCGGGTGGCCGACGCGCTGGGCGAGCAGTTGGGCGCAGCACGCCGCGCCGAGCTGTTCGGCTGCGCCGGACTGGACCGCTACCTCCTTGCGCCGCCTGCGCACATGGTCGACGAAAGCGAGGTGACACGCCTGCACCAGGTGCTGCACCAGCAGCTGCCGCCGCTGCAAGCACGCGGCATCGGCCGCGACGCCGGTGCCCGCACCGGCGCCTACCTGCTGCAGAACCGCATCCCGCAGCCCGTGCAGGCCGTGCTGCGCGTCCTGCCGCCAGCGGCGGCCAGCCGCCTGCTGGTGCGGGCGATCCGGCGCCACGCCTGGACCTTTTCCGGAAGCGCCGCCCTGCGGGTGCGCGCGGAGCGCCCGGTGCGCTTCACCGTGAGCGACTGCCCGCTGTGCCGCGCGACCCGCGCGGCAGCGCCCTGCTGCGATTACTACGCGGCGTGCTTCGAACAGCTGTTCCGTGCGCTGGTGCACGCGAACGCCCGCGTCACGGAGACCGCGTGCGCAGCCGCCGGCGACGACGCCTGCCGCTTCGAGGTCCACTGGTAGCGCCGCACCGGCGCACGGTCGTGCGCGTCAGGTCTTCAGGGGCAGGCGGAACAGGCCGGAGAACGGCGCCGGGTTGCGCGACAGCCGCGGGGTGCCAAAGACCGCCAGATCGTGGCTGGCCAGTTCGCCGATTCCCAGCGCTGCCGAGGTCGTCCGACCGGAGCGCAGGATGGCCGACAGGCCCATGAACATGTAGGGATTCGGGCGCGAGAGCACCGGAAAGCCGAAGGCGCTCGAGAACGGCGCGGCGTCCTCCCACACCAGCGCATCGCGCTCCTCGGCGACCCCGGAGTCGACCGGATGCAGCGCATCGAGCAGTTCCTCGTACATGCGGCCCGCCCCGAAGGGCGCGACCAGGCTCACCAGCGATCGCCCGTGCGCGATGCCCTGGGCGTAGATGCGGGCATGCGCCCTGAGCACCAGGCCGGTCGTGATGGCGGCAACGATGCCCTCGGGCGTGCCGGCGCTGGCCGGCGTCACGAGGTTGATCTTGTTGTCCTCGCGCGTGAGGCCGCGCGCCTCCAGCAGCGAGAACGCGTGGGTCGCCTCGGCGGCGGTGGCGTACATGCGGACGGTTGCGTAGATCATCGGAAGTCCTCTGCTGGCTGAACGAGCGTTGCTCTTACACCATCGCACCGGCGGCACCGACGCCGGGCGATCGTACCTGAAGCGGATGCGGGTGACTAAGCACGGCTGGCGCTGCCGGCGTGCGCGGGCGGCGGCGCCGGCCGGCGCGCGAATTGCGCGCGGGCCCGCAGGCGCCGGAGCAGCGGCAGGCGGTCGAGGAACAGCGCGCCGTGCAGGTGGTCGACCTCGTGGCCCAGGCACACCGCCAGCATGCCCTCGACCTCGCGCACGCTGGTCGCGCCGGCGCGATCGCGCCAGCGCACGCGCAGCGCGGTGTGGCGCTTGACCGTGCCCGCCAGTCCCGGCAGCGACAGGCAGCTCTCCTCCACCAGGCCGAGCCGACCGCGCGACAGGATCTCGGGGTTGATGAACACCTGCGGCGCCTGCGCGCAACCCGAGACGTCGATCGTCACGACCTGGCGGTGCACGTCGACCTGGGTGGCAGCCAGCCCGATCGCGCAGGCGGCATACATGGTGTCGAACATGTCGTCGATCAGGCGCGTCAATCCGGCGTCGAACGCCTCGACCGGCGCGGCGCGCGTACGCAGGCGCGGGTCGGGATATGCAAGGACGCGGAGCAGGGCCATGTCGACGATGCGCCGCGGCGCCTTCAGTCCTGGATCGCCAGGCCGTCATGGCCGGGCGCCACCGTGGCTGCCGGGGCGGCGCTGCCGCCGCGCCGGGTCAGGCGCGCCATCGCCAGGATGGTGACCAGCAGCAATGCCACCTCCAGCGCGTAGACCGAGATGTAGCCCGTGGCCGAGGCCCCGACCGCGGGCAGCAGCGGATGCGCGGCGGCGCTGCCCGCGACGACGTCGCGCAGCACGCCGCCCAGCGCGACGGCGAGTCCGGCCGCCGAGGCCTGCACCGCGCCCCAGGCTCCCAGGGCCAGGCCGCGCTGGTCCGGCGGCGCGTGGTTCATGGTCGCGGTGAGCGTGCCGTGGCCGAAGAGGCCGCCGCCGAAGCCGATCAGCAGCGTCCCCAGCGCGAACAGCGCCGCCGATTCCAGCGGTGCGGCCCAGATGACGAGCACGAATGCCGGCACGCCTACCAGCGCCCCGTTGCTGGCCATGCGTGCCGGATCGTAGCCGCGGCCCAGCACCCGCGACGCCAGCCCGAAGCCGAGCAGGCCGCCGATGGCCAGCGTCGCCGTCAGGCGCGTGGTGGTGCCGACGGTCAGGTGCAGTATCTGCCCGCCGTAGGGCTCGAGCAGCACGTCCTCCATGCTGAATGCCATCGTGCCCAGGCCGACCGCCAGCAGCCGGCGGATCGCGTCGTCGCCGTGGCAGAAACTGGCCCAGGATTCGCGAAAGCCGGGACTGGGCGCCGCCTGCGGACCGCCGCGGGGCGGCCGGCGCGCCTCCTGCTTCCACAGCGCCACGACGTTGAGCGCCATGGTCGCGACCGCCGAGCCCTGGATGACGCGCACCAGGCGTTCCGGCGAGAAATCGGCCAGTGCCGCGCCGAAGGTCAGCGCGCTCATGATCATCCCGAGCAGCAGCATCGTGTACATGAGGCCGACAACCTTGGGCTGCGACTCGACCGGCGCAAGGTCGGTGGCCAGCGCCAGCCCGATGGTTTGCGTGGTGTGCAGCCCCGCGCCGACGAGCAGGAAGGCCAGGCCCGCGCCCATCCACCCGACCCAGACCGGCACTTGGCCGGCATTGCCGCCGCCCGACAGCACGAGCAGCGCGAACGGCATGATGGCCAGGCCGCCGAACTGCACCATGGTGCCCTTCCAGATGAAGGGCACGCGCTTCCAGCCGAGCGCGCAGCGATGGGAGTCGGAGCGATAGCCGATGAGCGCGCGAAACGGCGCGAACAGCAGCGGCAGCGAAATCATGATGCTCACCAGCGAGGCGGGCACGCCCAGCTCGACGATCATCACGCGATTGAGCGTTCCGATCAGCAGCACCAGGGCCATGCCGACGGAGATCTGGAACAGCGACAGGCGCAGCAGGCGCGACAGCGGCAGGTCGGCGCTGGCGGCATCGGCGAACGGGAGGTAGCGGGCGCCGTATCCCGCCCACCACTGGATGAGTCCCTTGCTGTACTTGTTCATGTCGGCCCGGGATCGCGCGCCGCAGAACAAGGAGCGGGATCCGCGGAACCCGCTCCTTGTTTCAGGTCATCGACGCGATATCGACGGATGACCGCGCCTACTGCGTCATGCCCCCGCTGGCCGCCGGCGCCGTGACCGCCGCGGCATGGGCCTTGGCGCCGCCCTGCCAGTAGCCGGCGAACCACGTCGTGTGCGACAGCACGGCGTAATGCACCAGCAGCGCGATCACCAGGACCGTGCCCAGGAACAGCGGCAGGCCGACGGTGGGGCTTACTACGCACCAGATTCTTCCTTGGTTCATGGTCGCTTCCCGTTAGTGCAGCCAGGGTGAATAGATGTACGCCAGCAGGTGCGCGACCAGCGCGATCGCGAAGAACAGCCGCGCACCATCGATGACGTGCTTGTGTAGCTCCTCCGATTCCGGAATCGTCAGGCCGGTTGGCCAGACCCGGTTTGGATCGTCTGCCATATCGATTGCTCCTTAGAGATAGCGAATAAAGCGTTACCAGGCCAAAGGTCGTGCGAGATCCGCACACGATCGATCATCGCTGGGCCCACAGACGATGAATATGAATGCCGTTTGCGCGCCGCCGCGCGCCCCGCCCACGCCCCCGCACCGGCGCGCCATTGCCGGTGGATCCGCGCTCGCCGATCCGGCACCTCGAGGTGGCCATGGCGTGGTTCAAGGCCTGGAAAACCTTCGTTGGCGGGACGGTAATGGTGTAATGTTATGTTGTCAATCAATAATGTCATGCTATCAATACACTTGCGGTAGCGTCCCCGGTTTGCTGCGGCGCGTTGCGCGCCGGGGGCGATCGCTCAGGGGGATCCACGATGAATGCCCACGACATTGCGCTACCCTGGGCTGCACTTCTGGGTGCCGTCATCGGCGTGCTGCTCTTCGGTCCGCTGCGCCGCTGGGTGCTCACCCTGCGGCGGACCCTGCAGCAGCGCCGCCGGCAGCGCGGCGCGCAGCGCCGGGGCGCCGGTCCCTTGCTGCTGATCTTTGCCACGCTGCATCCGGCGCCATGGTTATTGCTGGTCGGCCTGCCGTATGCCGCCTATGCTCTCTGGGCCGACCCGTTGCGCGCGCTGTGGGCCAGCGTGCTGGGCGGCGCGATACTGGTTCCTGCCGGGGTCGTGCTGTACGAGGCCTGGCATCGCCGGCGGGTAACGGCGCCGCGCCGATCGGTGCCCGGCAGCCCGGACGAATGAGGAAGGACCCCATGTGGTGGGTGATAGCGGGCGTGCTCGCCGTGGGCGCAGGTCTGTCGGGACCGGTGATGAGCAACGTCGAGCAGCCGCAGTACCGCGTCGTCGAGGCCCGCGGCGCCATCGAGGTGCGCGATTACCCGGCGATGGTCGTCGCGCAAGCCGAGGTCGCGGGCGAACGCGATGCGGCCATCAACGCGGGTTTTCGCACCGTCGCCGATTACATCTTCGGCAACAACACGGCGGCGCAAAAGTTGGCGATGACGGCGCCGGTCACCGGGCAGCCGGCGGGCGAGAAGATCGCCATGACCGCGCCGGTCACCCAGCAGCCGGCGGGAAGCGCCTGGGTGGTGCGCTTCATCATGCCGGCGCAGTACACGCTGGCAACCCTGCCGCTGCCGCGCAACCCTGCGGTGACGCTGAAGACCCTGGCGCCGCAGCGGCTGGCGGTGATCCGTTTTTCCGGCCGTGCCACGGCCGCGGCCCTGCAGCGCGAGACGGCGACGCTGCAGGCCTTCATCGACGAGCGGCACTGGCGTGCACAGGCGGCGCCCACGTACGCCTTTTACAACCCCCCGTGGACCCTGCCGTTCCTGCGCCGCAATGAAGTGATGATGCCGATCGCCGTGCGCACGGCGGCGTTGATCAACGAGGAGCAGCCATGACGCAGACCTACCGGGGCGCATGCTTTTGCGGCGCTGTCACCCTTGCGGTCACCGGCGCGCCGGTGGCGGCCGGCTATTGCCACTGCGCGTCGTGCCGCAGCTGGTCGGCGGCGCCGGTCAATGCGTTCAGCCTGTGGCAGCCCGAGGCGGTCCGGATCACGGGCGGCGAGGAGAACATCGGCACCTATCACAAGACGCCGCGCAGCCTGCGCCAGTTCTGCCGCAGGTGCGGCGGCCACCTGATGGCCGAGCACCCGCATTGGAACCTGATCGACGTCTATGCAGCCGTCATTCCCGAATACCGGCACCAGCCGGCCGTGCACGTCAACTACGGCGAATCCGTACTGCGCATCAAGGATGGCCTGCCCAAGCTCAAGGACCTGCCCAGCGACATGGGCGGATCGGGCGAGACGGTGCCCGAGTAGCACCGGGGCGCGTGGCGCCCGGCGGCGAATGCCGCGCGTGCGGGAACTTGTCGGCGCCGTCGCGGTCCCTGCATGGGCATCTGCGACCGTCCGCAGCACCGGGGCCGTGGTGCCGGTGTAGCATCGGCCGCAGCGTCCGATTTACGCGCCGCGGCCCGTCCCTTGGGTGCAGCGGCACCCTGGCACACGGAAGGAAGCACCACCATGAACGCACTCATGACCAGCATCGGCATGGCACCGGCGCCGCGCGCGCCCGACCAGGGCTTCGTCGACGGCAGCGACCTGCTCAAGGACCTGAGCGGTGATAACGGCGAGGCGATGCGCTCGGTGGCCGTCGGCTACGTAATGGCGATCCACGATGCGCTGCGCACGGCGCCGGCGGCTGGCGCGCACGCTCCGGCGCCGGCGGTAATGCCGACCCTGGAGCAACACGCGCAACGCGTGGAGCAATGGCTGCGCGCCAATCCCCAGCGCCGGCACGAAGTGGCCGCCACGCTCGTGCGCGCGGCACTGGGCGCGCCGGCAGCGGCCGGCGCCGCGCCGCCGGTGCGATTGCGCAGCGGCGCGCGCCGGTCCTGGCCCGCGGCCTGGGGCCGTGCCGGCCTGCTGGGCGGCACGGGCGCCGCGGCGCTGGTCCTGGCGCTGGGCGCGGTCTTCGTGCGCGGCGTGCCAACGTCCGCCACGACCGACCCGCTGGTACGCAACGTGGCGATCATCGAAGGCGCCGACAACATCACCCGGCTGGTCCTCGAAGAGCGGCGCTATGAAAAGGATTCGTTCCTGAACGTCGGCAACCCCGACCGGTTCGCGCGGTACTCGGCCAAATGGTCGGACGCGCGCACGGCGCTGGCCGGCGCCGTCGCGCACCTGGCCGCGCTCGACCTGAACGACGCCGACCGCCGGATGCTGGTCGACATAGAAGGCGAACTTCACGAATACGCGCAGGGCTTCGACCAGATCCTGGCCGACATCCAGAACGACCGCATCCGCACGCCGCAGGATGCCAACCAGCAGTTCTCGCGCTTCAAGCGGCCCGTGCAGAGGATCGAGGAATTGGCCGGGCAGATCAAGACGCACGCCGATCGCAGCATCGGCGTCACCGCGTGACCACGCACGGACTGCCGGCATGCCGGCGTCCCCGCAAATGATTCCGCAATCGCCCCTTGCCCGCACGCGGGAAAGGGGCCGGGGGTGAGGGCTGCGGGGGCGAGCTCCACGCGGAAGCGGGAAAGGCGCGTACCCGAGGCGCCGTCACCACCGTTGCTTCGCGCCAGTAAATGGCAATGGGCCTACCGGCCCGCTTCGCCGGCGACCAATCGGCATCTCACCGGGAGCCGGCAGGCGTGCGTGCGGTCGCGTTGGTCGGCGCCGCATGGCGCGTGCGCCAGACGCCCAGTGCCGCGGCGCCGATGCCCAGGCTATTGGCGATGATGGGTTCGGGCGTGCTCAGCGACCACACCGTGTCCATCCACAGCACCGCGCCGATGAGCAGCGCCCAGCGCAACGGCCGTCCGGACAGGAAGAACAACGCGTAGCTCATCAGCACCGAAGAGGCCACCGGCAGCAGCGTCGTCCAGCCGTGCCAGGTAAGTGCCGCGGTCGCGATGGCAATGGCGCAGAACAGCGCCGACAGCCGTGCCCGGACCCGGTCGCCGCGCTCCCGTACCAGGCTGGACGTTCCGGTGCGGGCCGCCGAGATGACCGACAGCGCCGCCCCGGTGGTGGCGCCCTGCAGCGCATAGGTGCAGGCCCAGAGCATGCCGGACAGGAAACCCTGGCGCCGCAGGCCGTGCTCGCACCGGCGAATGGAGCCGGTGACGCTCAGGCCGATGGCGGCAATGCCGGTGGCGTGGATGACGATCGGGGAAATCACGGGGTCCATGCGGGAAACGTGCCAGGGCAAGATACCCTGGCCCACGCTATTGAGATCGGCCGGAAAGTGCCGGGATTTAGCCCGGCGATGCCGTGTTTGCGCACGGCTGTCCGCACGACCGGCGCCAGCCAGGTGCCCGAAGGGGCGAGCGGCGGACGCCGATCGGCGGGGCCACCGCGCACCCCTCCCCGCCGCGCCGGGCGGACAACCTGCGCCGCCGGAGCAAGGGGGGCCTTGTCTAGTCCGACAGTGCCTCGGGCGGTGCCTCGGGCGGTGCCTCGGGCGGTGCGTCGCCCGATGTTTCGTGCCAGTCGTCGCCGAACATCTCGACCGGATGCAGCGCACGCACCGACCCGTTGCCGCAAGCCATCGCGTCGGCCGGGCAGTAGCGATCGCAGCCCCAGCAAAGGCGGTGGGGATTGGCCGGGTGGATGGGAAATCGCCTGCCCATGGCTTCAGATTACGGCGCGGTACTCCACCGGCCGTTGCGCTGAATCAAGCCCGCGCGCAGCGTGCAGCGGCGCACGCCTGCACCCCTGGCCCGCGCCGGCGATTGCTGATAGCGTCGGCCATCGGCGGAATTGCGGCCGGCGCACGCGACCGGGTGCGGGCCGCCGGACCGCATCCGATGGACATGAACCTGGGAGAGGCAAACATGCGCAAACTACCGGCCCTCGCTGCCGCCCTGCTGTCACTGGCGCTTGGCGGCTGCGGCTACAACGCCTTCCAGTCCGGCGACGAGCAGATCAAGGCAAGCTGGTCCGAGGTCATCAACCAATACCAGCGCCGGGCCGACCTCGTGCCCAACCTGGTGAGCACGGTCAAGGGCGAGGCGAAGTTCGAACAGGACACGCTGACGAAGGTCATCGAGGCGCGCTCGAAGGCAACCGCCATCCAGGCCACCCCGGAACTCGTCAATGATCCGGTCGCGTTCCAGAAATTCCAGCAGGCGCAGGGCGAACTGGGCGGAGCGCTGTCGCGCCTGATGGCGGTCTCCGAGAACTACCCCAGCCTGCGCGCCAACCAGGGATTCCGCGACCTGGCAACGCAGCTCGAGGGCACCGAAAACCGCATCACGGTGGCGCGCAATCGCTACATCAAGGCGGTACAGGAATACAACGTGACCGTGCGCTCCTTTCCCACCAACCTGACCGCGATGGTGTTCGGCTACAAGGAAAAGCCCAATTTCACGGTCGAGAACGAAAAGGAGATCGCGCGGCCGCCGGCGGTCAACTTCGATGCCGCACCGGACAAGCCCGCGGGGAATCCGGCCGGGAACCCCAAATGACACTGGCCGGCGCCGCCGCGGCCACCGCCAGGGGAATGCTGCTGGCACTGGCGCTTGGCGGGCCGCCGGCGGTCGCGGCACCGGTGCCCGTCCCGCCGCTCACCGGCCACGTCGTCGACCAGACGGGCACGCTCAGCCCCGAGCAGAAGGCGGTGCTGGAACAGACCCTCGCGGCCTTTGAAGCGCGCAAGGGTAGCCAGCTGGCCGTGCTGCTGGTCGCCACGACAGCTCCGGAGGCCATCGAGCAGTTTTCGCTGCGCGTCGCTGAACAGTGGAAGCTCGGGCGCCGCAAGGTCGACGACGGCGCCATCCTGGTCATCGCCAGGGACGACCGCGCGCTGCGCATCGAGGTCGGCTACGGCCTCGAGGGCGCGCTCACGGATCTCACCAGCAAGCGCATCATCGACGAGACCATAGTGCCGCGGCTGCGGCGCCAGGACTACTTCGGCGGCATCTCGGCCGGGGTGGGCCGGATGATCGACGTGGTCGACGGCGAACCGCTGCCGCCGCCGCCTGACGCCAATGGCGGCGCAAACGGCAGCATCGGCCAGTTCGCACCGGTCCTCTTCATCCTTGCCCTGGCAGTCGGCGGCGTGCTGCGCGCCGCGATCGGCAAGGTGGCAGGTTCGCTGGTCACCGGCGGCGTCGTGGCGGTGATCGCCTGGTTCGTGGTCGGCACGCTGTGGCTGGCGCTGCTGGCCGGCGCGTTCGCGCTCATGGTCACGCTGCTGGGCGGCGGCATGATCGGGCGCCGGTACGACGGCTTTTACGGCGGCATCGGCCGGGGTGGTTTCGGCGGGGGCCTCGGCGGCGGTGGCGGCTTCAGCGGCGGCGGCGGCGGTTTCGGCGGCGGCGGCGCGTCGGGGAAATGGTGATGACGACGATCGGCCGCTTCGCCCGGCACCTGCTGACGACACGCCGTGTCGTGCACGGGGCATTTCCGCCGGCCGCGCTCCAGGCCATCGAACGGGCCATCAGGGCGAGCGAAGCCCGCCATTCGGGACAGATCCGCTTCGCGGTCGAGGGCGCACTGGACGGCGGGCCGCTGTTCCAGGGACAGTCGCCGCGGGAGCGCGCGATCGAGCTCTTCGCGCGCCTGCGTGTGTGGGATACCGAGCGCAACAATGGCCTGCTGATCTACCTGCTGCTCGCCGACCGGGCGGTCGAGATCGTCGCCGACCGGGGCATCCATGCGCGGGTGGGCGCCGCGCAATGGCATGCGGTCTGCCAGAAGATGGAGGCGGCGTTCCGGCAGGGCCGCTACGAAGGCGGCGTGCTCGAGGGCGTGCAGGCCGTGACCGAACACCTGGCGCAGCACTTTCCCGCGGCCGGACGCGGCGCCAACGAACTGCCGGACAAGCCGGTGGTGCTTTGACCGCCGCACGCGGTCAGAACGCCGCGCTGGACGAGCGCACTTCCTCGATGGTGGTCAGGCCCTGCAGCACGCGCTCGATGCCGTCCTGGCGCAGCGTGCGCATGCCGTTGCGCATCGCGCAGGCCTGCATTTCGCTCACCGGCGCGCGGTTCTGGATCAGGTGGCGCAGGTCGCGGTCGTTGGGCATCAGTTCGTGGATGCCCAGCCGTCCCTTCAGTCCGGTGCCGCTGCACTGCTTGCAGCCCGCGCCCTTGTAGCTCATCAGGCGTCCGTCCTTGGCAAAGCGCTGCAGCCAGTCGGCGTGCAGCGCCTCGCGCGTGAGGTCGGGGGCGTTGGGCGGCGCCCCGTTCAGGTAGTCGGCGATCAGCTCGTCGATCTCGTCGGCCTCGGCCGGCTGCTCGGTGCGGCAGTGCGTGCAGATCCGCCGCACCAGCCGCTGCGCCAGCACGCCGATCAGGGCGTCCGCGAAATTGAACGTGTCCAGGCCCATGTCGAGCAGCCGGGTGATCGTCTCGGGCGCCGTATTGGTGTGCAGCGTCGACAGCACCAGGTGGCCGGTCAGCGAGGCTTCGACCACGATGTGCGCGGTCTCCTGGTCGCGGACCTCGCCCACCATGATCACGTCCGGATCGGCCCGCAGGAACGCGCGCAGCGCCCGCGCGAAGGTCCACTCGATCTTCGGGTTCACCTGCACCTGGCGCAGGCCCACCTGGGTGATCTCGACCGGATCCTCGGCGGTCCAGATCTTGCGCTCGGGGCGGTTGATATCCCCCAGCGCCGAGTGCAGCGTGGTCGTCTTGCCCGACCCGGTCGGCCCGACGCACAGCACCAGGCCGTAGGGCCGCTCGATCATCGGCTTGAACTTGGCCAGGTTCTTCGGGCTCAGCCCCAGGCCGCCCAGCGGGATCGGCTTGGCCGAGGCCAGCAGCCGCATCACGACGTCTTCCAGGCCATTGTTGGTCGGGATGGTCGCCACGCGCAGCTCCAGCTTGTGCTGCGGCGAATAGCGCGCGAAGTTGATCTTGCCGTCCTGGGGCTTGCGCCGCTCGGAGATGTCCAGCTCGCACATGATCTTGATGCGCGAGATCAGCGCATTGCGGTAGCTGCTGGGCAGGTCGATGTACTGGCGCAGCGTGCCGTCCTTGCGAAAGCGGATCCTGACCTTCTCGCGGCCGGGCGAACACTCGATATGGATGTCGGACGCGCCTTCGGCGCTGGCCTCGATGATCATCTGGTTGATGAGGCGTACCAGCGAGTTGTCGCTCTGCTCGATCTGCTTTTCTTCGCCCTCGCCCTGGCCGTCGGTAACCTCGCGCTCCAGGCTCTCGGTGAGCTTGCCCACGTCGGTGGCGGCGGCGGCCTCGGCCGCGTCCTTGGTGTCGGCAACGCCGGCGTCGCCGCCGAGGCCGATCATCGCATACGCGCGGCCGATCGCCTCGTCGATGTCGGTGGTGGACGCCAGCGCCGCGACGACGTTGGTCTGGGCCACGAACTCGAGCTCGTCGAGCACGGCGCGGCGCGTCACGTCCTCGATCGCCACCACCAGCGACTGCTCGTTGAGCACCAGCGGCAGCACGTGCAGGCGCCGCGCCACCGCGATGGGCACGCGCCGCAGCGCGGCCGCGTCGCAGGTGAAGGTCGCCACGTCGACGATCGGGTAGCCCATCTTGCGCGCCAGCGCGTTGCGCAGGTCGTCGCGCGTGATCAGGTTCTGCCGCACCAGCAGCTCGCCCAGCGGCGTCGACCGGTCTTCCTTCTGCAGCGCCAGGGCGGCATCGAGCTGCTCCTGGCGGATCAGCCCGAGCGCGATCAGCGCCTCGCCCACGCGCATCACCGGCCGGCTGCCCTGCAGCTCCAGCGCCTTGAGCAACTCCTCGGGGGTGACGACCTTGTGCTTGACCAGGATGTCGCCCACTTTCTGGGTGCGCATTTCCTCCTGCAGCGCGGCGACGTGTTCGATCTGCTCGGGGCTCACGGCCTGCTGCTCGACCAGCATCTTGCCGATCGGCGCACCGAGCTCCTTGCTCAGGCAGGCTTCCTTGGGCAGGAAGGTGCGGATGACGCGATCCTGGTCGTCGACGGGCGGAAACAGGAACAGGCCGCCGTACTTCTCGACGTAGCCGATGGTCTTGCCGGAAATGGAGTTGGACCGCTTGAGCACGACCTTGTAGGGCATGCGCGGCCGATCCTCCAGCGGATCGGTAGCCTCGCGGCGGCCGGCCATGGCGGACCGCGGGATCGGCGCCAGCGGGTCGGCCAGGGTCAGGCTGAGGAACTGGTCGAAGCGCAGCTCCATGGTGGGCTTGGTCGGATCGTGCTGCAGCTCGGCGATCCGGCGCTCGTAGTCGATCGCCACCAGGCGCGTGCGCACGATATTGCCCTTGAGGCCCTGGACCATGCAGGCCAGCGGTTCGCGGTGCTCCGACTGGCCCGGATACCCGCCGAACGGCGGCGAGGGCCAGAGTATCGACACCTTGGGGCGCGGCGCCGCATCCTTGCCGCTGGCGGTATCGGGGCTGAGCGTCGGCGGTGGCGGTATCTCCATCTTCATGGCGTCATCCAGGCGGCAAAATGCGGCGGCGATAGGTTCGTCAATGGCATGCGCCGAAGGCGCTCCGGTGATGGACAGAATTCCGGTCAGCCAACCCCCTGACCGCTCCTTTACCCAACACATTCTGGCCGCGGGGGCAAACGCCGATCATTGAAATTGACTGCCAAAGGGATCCCTCGTGATTCGGGATTTCCGCCAGCCAATTGGCGCGTTCGCGGCTGCCCGGAACCGCTGGCTGCTCGCCGCCGGGTGCCGCCGCCCAGCGCCGGAAGCGGTGAACTGGACCGCCAAGGCCTGCTGTTTTGCGGCATTGCCGCGGCCGCTGCCCGATGACAATCATTGCCAGCGGTGCCGAGCCCACAGATAGTCGGCCGGGCCGCACGATACGGCGCCTTCGGGCGCCGTCTTCGTTGGTTGCCGGTGCCTAGCGGGGTGCTTCCAGGTCGGGCGAATACCGGCCCGCACTCGCGGCGGCGTTGAGCCTGGCCCGCGCCAGCAGCGCGGCTTGCGCCGCGCGGGCGTTTTCCTTCTTGCCGCGCCAGGCGTCCAGCACCGGCTGCTGCAGGGCCCGGGCGTAGGAAAACGACAGATTCCAGGCAGCGCCGGGGAACTCGGCGTTCAAGGCGTTGAGGTTGGCCGTCGCCTGCACCGCCGTCTGGCCGCCGGACAGGAAATTGATACTCGGCACCGCCGCCGGAACCGTACGCCGCAGGATCTTCATCGTTTCGCGCGCCACCACGGCCGGCTCCGGCGTCCAGGGATGGTCCTTTCCGGGCAGGACCATGCTGGCCTTGAGCACCATCAACTCGAGGATCACGCGGTGGCGATGCAGCGCCTCGAACACCGCCTGCAGGACCGCTTCGGAGACCGCCTCGCAGCGCTGCAGGCTGTGGTCACCGTCCAGCAGCACCTCGGGCTCGACGATCGGCACGATGCCCTGCTCCTGGCATATCGCCGCATAGCGTGCGAGCACCTCGGCGTTGGCCGCCAGTCCCAATGCGGTCGGATTGCCTTCGGTGACCGGGTAGACCTCGCGCCACTTGGCAAACCGCGCCCCCTGTTCCTGGTAGCCCTTGAGCCGGTCGGCAAGTCCGTCCAGCCCCTGCGTGACGAGGTCGCCCGGGGCATTGGCCAGGCCGAGCGTGCCCTTGTCGACCTTTACGCCCGGCACGATACCGGCGCGGCGCGCGACATCCGGCAAGGGCGTGCCATCGTCCGATTTCTGCGCGAGCGTCTCGTCGAAGAGGATGGCCCCGCAAAGAAACTGACCCACCTCCGGCGTCGTCAACAGCAGCGAGCGATAGGCGCGCCGGTTCTCCTCCGTCGAGGCCACGCCGACCGCCCGGAAGCGCTTCTCGATGGTGGGCGCACTCTCGTCCATGGCCAGGATGCCCTTGCCCTTTTGCGCGAGATCCCGGATCGTCGCTTCCAGATCGAGATGAACGGTCATGATCGGTCTCCACGGATACGGCGGAGGCGTCCGGCATTGGATTTGCCTCGACCCGTGAACGCAACGGTACTTTCACGGACACCGGCCGCATTGACGAAGCGCAACGATCGGACGGCAAGCGCCATCGCCGGGCTCCGATGGCGCAGGGAGGCGATCGCGGAGTGCGTCCGCAGCCCTCACCCCCGGCCCCTCTCCCGCGCGCGGGATCGGGGGGATTTGCGCGCACCGTCCCGGGGGAGCCCGCCGCCGATCAGGCGTCCGGCAACTCGGCGCCTAGCGGGAAGGTGTGTGACAGGCGCTGCGGTTGGCGCGCCGCAGCGGATCGGTGTGAATGGCACCGTGGACCGCGTCGAACTGGATCTCCCGCTCGATGCGCGGGTCATCGTCCGAGCGAATCACGAAGCGCACCGGATCCGACTCCCATGCCCTGGCAAATTCGTCCGAGAGATAGATCCGCTGCGCGATTCCCGAACCTTCGGCGATCGAACCGTCCTCGTTCCAGTGGCACGGGATGCTTATGCTCGTCCCGTCATCCCATTCGAAGTGCGCTGTTGCCTTCATTTTCGTCCCTGTCGGTGCCGTGCCCCCGCCGCCTCGCCCCCGGCAGACCGCGCGCCGCGGCCACCCATTGGTGGTATTTTGCCAGCCGGACACGAAAGCTGCCCGACACCCGGGGAGCGCGACATGCCCAATACCGTTCGACTGCATCGCATACTGGCGACGACGCCGGCAAAGATCTATCGCGCCTTTACCGAACCGGACGCCATGGCCAAGTGGCTGCCGCCCAATGGCTTTACCTGCACCGTGCACCAGATGGAGCCGCGGCCCGGGGGCAGCTACCGGATGTCCTTTCGCAACTTCACGACCGGCAATGCCCATTCCTTCGGTGGCCAGTACCTCGAGCTCGTTCCCAACGAGCGCCTGCGCTATTCGGACCGCTTCGAGGACCCCAACCTTCCGGGCAACATCCAGGTGACGGTGACGATGAAGAAGGTATCGATGGGGACCGAAGTCACCATCGTGCAGGAGGGACTGCCGGACGTCATACCGGTCGAGGCCTGTTACCTCGGGTGGCAGGAGTCCCTGCGCAACCTGGCACGCCTCGTGGAGCCGGATATCAAGCCGTAGCGCCGGAACGCAACGTCACCGGCGCGCCGGGTCGTACACCCGCGTCGCCGTCATCGTGCCATCGCACCGGAAGGCAGGCAGCATACTTTCGCCTCCTGCCTTCCGGCGCGCCTGAAGGCGCTCAGGGCGCTATCGCCGCCTCGCCGATGGTCGAGGACGTGCGCGTGGCGTCGATCGCATTGGCGTTTGCCGGATCGGCGACGCCCTGGGTCCGCACGACCGTGGTGCCCGCCGGCGGCACGAGCACCAGCCCGTAAAACGCCGCTGCGGTGGTGACCGTTCACGGCGCTGTGGTTCAACGCGTGAAAGGGACGCCCGGGGAGCGACCCGGAAGCGGCCCGGCCCCTTAGGATGCGGATCCCGCACGTAAGTGATCGTCGTCACGATCCAACGCGCGGTTGGTGCGTGGCATGATCCGGACGATGAAACCCATGAAGCACGAGCCGGAGCTTTTCAAGGCGGCGATGCTTGCCGGCATCCAATACGCCGAAGGCAGGGGTGTCGTGAAATTCGAGGCTGCGGATTCCGCCAGCGAGAAGCTTCTATATATCTACCGGCTCCTGGTCCATGACAAGGTGATCCAGCCGCTGCCCGAGGACCAGGTCTCGGAAAAGTCGCTGCGCCATAAGCTCGCGCTCTGGTACGCAAAGCAACTGCCAGCGGATCACCCGCTTTTGCAGAAGTAGCCACGCGCCCGGCAGGGTTCGAACCCACGACCCCTTGATTCGCAGCCCGATTTCCGAGCGCAACATATTGATTTTCCAAAGTCGCTCCAGAAATTTGGGCAGACGCCGGCCGTCGGCAGAGTCGCCCGCTTCGCCTGCCCGTGCCTTTCGCATAACACGTTTGAATCGTGCGAAATGGCGCTTAACCTGAAGCGGCCTTGTACCCGGCCAAGGTTTCGCTCATCCGGAGGAACACGACTGCGCCGGAAGCGAATGTGATGGCCGCAACGAGCCACATGGCCGCGGAAAGGCCAAGCGCGTCGGCGGTAATCCCCGCGATGAGTGCGCCGATCGCATAGCCCAGATCCCGCCAGAGACGGTAAACGCCAACCGCCGATGCCCGCCAGGATGGGTGCGCGACGTCCCCGATGGCGGCAAGCAAGGTCGGGTACACCATTGCGGTTCCCGTACCCAAAAGCATCGCGCCTACCGCGAACATCGCGAAGCTCGACGTCGCGACGATCAGGGCGATACCGCCGGCTTGCACCCACATTCCCCAGCCGATCAATCCCCTGCGGCCGATCCGATCCGACCATGCGCCGGTGAGCAGCTGCACGATGCCCCACACCGCCGGATAGAGCGCGGCCAGGAGGCCGATCCGCTCAAGCGTCATGCCGGCCGCCGCGAAATACAGCGGAAAGATCCCCCAGGCCATGCCATCGTTGAGATTGTTGACAAGGCCCGCTTGACTCACACTCGAAAGGTTTCGATCGCCGAGCGTGGTCCGCCAAAACACTTCGCGCTGCGTGAGCGTACCGAGCGTTGCTTCGTCTGCTCGCTGGTTCGCCTCGTGTCGCACATGGTGCTTTGTTTCGCGCACCATCGACGCCGAAAGCAGCAATCCGGCAGCCACGTAAACCACGCCGAGGTAGAACGGTTGTGGCCGCAGCCCGTAGTGCGCCGCGATCCAACCCGTGGCAAACGCGCTTGCCGCCACGGCGACGTAGCCCGCGAACTCGTTGATTCCCATTGCGAGGCCGCGTCGCGACGGACCGACAAGGTCGATCTTCATGATGACCGTTGACGACCAGGTCAAGCCCTGACTTGCGCCAAGGAGCACGTTCGCCGCGACCACCCACGACCAGGTCGGACCCCACATAAGCATGAACGGCACGGGAATGGCCACGATCCAGCCGCCAACCAGGACGTGCCTGCGACCAAAGCCGTCTGAGAGCCGACCGGCACCATAATTGGTGAGTGCCTTTGTCATGCCGAACACGACGATGAACGACAGAATCGCCGTACGCGCGGCTATATGAAATTCCTGCTCGGCGATCGCCGGCAAAATGCTGCGCTCGAGGCCCACCAGGGCGCCCACGAACGCGTTGACGACAACCAGCAATAAAAACTGTGCGAGGTTTTCGCGCAGACCAAGACGAATTACCGCCGTTTGCATTCGCGCCAGGCCTACCGTCCGAGGTTTGCCGCAAACATCCGGTCCATCCCGGCTGGGCGCGGCGGAATATCCTTCGTGAGCGCATCAATGAAGGCGTCACGGTCCATGGATAGCATCGGATTGCAGCGCCTTTCGAATCCCAAAGTCGAAACCGCCTTGCCCGAGATCCCTGCTCCGCAGGCGCTGCCCGAGGTGTGACCCGGGAAAACCTCGAGCTCGCCGGGGAGCGTGAGAACACGCGCGTGCAAGCTGTCATACAGCTGCCCGGCCATCGTGCGCTCCTGGCCGGCGAGGTCGGGGCGGCCAACGGCGCCGACGAACAGGGAGTCGCCCGTCAGAACGAACCACGGTGCGCGGCCGCGACGCATGTCGGTAACCACGAGACAAACGCTGTCGATCGTGTGACCCGGCACGTGCACGACATCGATGACGACATTTCCGACGTCGATCCGCTGGCCATCGCGCAAAGCGTCGAACGCAAAGTTCACGCGATCCGCGTTGCTCCCGTGAAGGCAGTAGTGCGCCCCCGCGCGTTGCGCGAGCGATCGCCCACCCGAGTAATGATCGGCATGAGCGTGGGTATCGATCACATGCGTGATCTTCACGTCCTGCTTCCTTGCCTGGTCAAGAAACCAGTCTTCGTCTCCCAGGACCGGATCGACGGCAACCGCAACATGGCAGCTGCCACACCCGAAAAAGTAGGAAAGCGTCGCCTCGGCCGCGGCCAGTTGTCTGAAGAACATGCATCACCTCCGATCGCCCGATCACGTGCCGTGCCGCATTCAAACGGCCACCGCGAGCGCGCTCCTGCGCTTCGCATCCCCGGCTTCGAGCGGCAAGCCGGCCGCCGACCATTCGCTAACCCCGTCGACGAGTTTGCAAGCGCGAAAACCGCGCCTCGCGAGCAACTTCACTGCCTCATCGGACATCAGGCAAAAGGGCCCGCGGCAATACGCGACGATCGGTTTGCCCTTGGGAAGCTCGGCGAGCCTTGCACGCAATTCCGTCAGCGGCATCGAACGCGCAAAGGGAAGGTGCTGCTGGTCAAATTCACTGCGCGGACGGACATCGAGTACCACCACCTCGCCTTTGCGCGCCTTGCGAAGCAAGGTCTCCCTGTCCTGCGCGTGCCATGTGCTGTCGGAAGAACCGAACTCGCGCATGGCCTCCTGCAGTTCGAGCAGCCGGCCTTCGGCAAACAGGCGCAGGGCAACCCAGAAGCTGGCGATATCCGGGCTTGCGAGGCTGTAGATGACGTTCTTGCCTTGCCGCCGAGCCTCAACCAGGCGGTTCGCGCGCAATGCCTTCAGGTGAGCGCTTGCCAGCTTGACGCCGATGCCCGCATCGCGCGCAAGCGCTTCCACCGCTTTGGGCTCCTGACAGAGCAGCTCAATGAGCTCCAGGCGCTTGGGACTCGCTACCGTCTTTGCAACGCGCGCCACGAGTTCATACATCGCGTCCTTCTTTTCCCGCTCCGCTGTCATTGGTGGGTCCCTCGGCAATTTGAAGAAAGCTTGATTGCGATCAATGGACGACATTCTAACGATCGTTAGAGTGTTTGTAAAGAATGCCGAATCCGCGAAAAAGAGCGGGCGGCGGCGCGAGCGCACCTCACCTCACAACTGGAGCCCGGCGTTGAAGACCCTGTTCCTGTTCAATGACGCTCCGTATGGCTCGGAGCGCAGTTACAACGGCCTGCGCCTGGCGGGCTCCCTTTCGAAGGCCCAAGGCGAAGAAGTCAAGGTCTTCCTGATCGGAGACGCCGCATCGTGCGCCAAGCGCGGACAGAAGGTGCCGGAGGGCTACTACAACGTGGAGCTGATGCTCGCGCGCGTCGCGCGCAGCGGCGCGCAAATCGGCGCATGCGGAACCTGCATGGACGCACGCGGAATCGCCGAATCGGAACTCATCGAGGGAGCCAAAAAGAGTACGCTGGCGGAACTGACGGCATGGACCCAATGGGCAGAGAAAGTAATCGTCTTTTGAAGAGCCACGCCGGACCGTGACGAATTTGCTGAAGAATTTCGATTTTCCGTGCGATAGATGGCGCCACGCGATTGGCTGCCTGGCCCTGCGGCATTCGTTGCGTGGCGTGAATGCCGTGGACGGCCAGCTCCCGGCGGCGCCGGCATCTGCCAATGGAGAATGATCGCCTTTCTAGCATTGAACTTGGCAGATGGAAAGCGAATGCGCTTGGCCCGTGATTGCGTGACACAGTGCACGGCAGCGAAACCTGGAAGGCGATCATGAATCAGCAACACTTATCGATTCCGGCTCTTACCGACCCCGTGTGCGGGGCGCAGATCAGCATCGCGTCTCCGCATTCCTGCGTGCGGGCTGGCGCGATGTTTTCATTTTGCAGTGCGGAGTGTCGCATTC
>JBBISD010000036.1:0-24805 GCA_037441485.1 Burkholderiales bacterium | reverse complement strand
ACCTTGCTCGGGGGTGTCGTGCGCCGATATCATAGGTTTGCGCGCACGGCAGCCAGCGAGCAAATAGTGCCGCTGTTGCGGCGCACAACCCCTTCCCCCGTGAAATTCGACAGGCTGGTCGATGGAACCACTTGAGCGTTTTGGATGGCGCTGGTCCGATCTTACGGAAGACGAGTGCCGGATCTTTGAACGACTATTGCAAAGCGTCGGCGATTCTCGATTTTCCGAATGTCGTGTTGTCAGAGGGAGTCGCGCGAAAGTCCCGTTTTACCGGAATCACCGCCTCACCGACCTGCGCCTGGAGCAAGCCGTAGGGTTAACTCGGTGCTTCCTGCTCGACAGTGGCGAAGATCCCCGTTTCTATTGGCTCGACGGCGACTCGGGCTCGATTCATTCCGCAAATGAAGTCGAGCATCTCCAACTGACCGAAGCGACGGTAATCGACTATGTGCGGTTCTTCTTTTATTTTGTGCGCGCCACGGAAGGCGCCTTTGTCCTGCTCGAATCTCCGGACGACGTGGCGCCCGGCGAAGCGTCCGGTGAAGTCGTCACGCGGCTTCGCGGTTATGTTCACCCCGTTCGGCTGGCGGGCAGCCAAGGGGAGATGCGATTCAAACTCGAGGCCGTGGTTGCCTACGCAGGCGGTGTCTTTCGGACCGATATCGCGGTAGCTGCCAACGGCACTATCGAGATGACTGACGACGACCCTCTGGAGTTGCTCCAGGGCGCCGTCGTGCCAACCTATGCCGCCCTCGAAGCGGCTCCGGCGGCGCCGAAGGAACTCGCGGCCGGCCAGGCGGCCGCGCCCGAAGATGCCCCAAAACCGAAGGGCGAGGCGGAACAGGCAGCCGGCATCGAGGGCGAAGGCGGGCGCCGCCTCGTACCGACCAGCGATCGCGAGACGACGGCGGCCTTCCTGCGCGTGTTGCTCAATCACGCTGTGCGCCGACAGCTCGGTCATCGGCTCTTGCAGCGCTTTAACGTGGAGGCGGAAGCGGCGGAACCGATCGATCAGCTTCGCCGTTTCGTGACCCAATTCTCGGCGATCGTGGCGATCGAATCGGACATTTCCTTTGTGGAGGACATGGTTCGCGAATTGCTGGATCCACGCGAACAGACATTCCCCGCTCATTCGGTCTCCCGGGCAAGCCGGGCGTCAGGCGAAGACGGCACTTACGCGGTCGATGCAAGCTCGGCGAACGCCCGGCTTTACCTGATTTCCATGCACGCATGCCAGCGGCTGATCGACATCGAGTGGACGGCATATGCGCTTTCCATGAGCTCGGCCACCGTGCTGATCGGCGCCCCGCGCTTCGCCGACGTGCCCGAGCCGCTGCGATGCGTCGTTGAGCTGGTCCTGACGATTCCGCGGATTGACGAAACGCTGTTTCCGATGGTCTTCGCCGCCGTCTTTGGGGAAATGCCGCCCGCGGACTGGAAGGACCTCGGGCGGGAGTGGCCCAAGTATCTTCTGCATACCGACTTTCACGCGCCGGTTCGCCTCAAGCTCACTGCGCCGGAAGCGCTGGCCTATCTGCACGAGCAATGTCGCGCGCGGCTCGAGTACGTATCGCCATTGAACACGCCCAGTCTCGCCGACCTGGCCGGCCTGGGCGAAGCGCGGGACGTGGCCGAAGACCTGATCGCGGACATTGCGCAGGCGCTTGCCAGGCGCATTCCGTGGAGCGCCGTCGACCGCGGGCTGCTGTTGGTCGGTCCTCCAGGTACGGGAAAGACGACACTGGCGCGCGCGATCGCGAAGGAATGCGGCATCAAGTTCATACAGGCCAGCGCAATGCAGTGGCAGTCGGCGGGAAGCCTCAGCGATCACCTGCGGGCAATGCGCACTTCCTTTGCAGAGGCGCGCCGCTATTCGCCCTCCATTCTCTTCATCGACGAAATCGACAGCATCGGAAGCCGCGAGCTGCTTCAGGGCAGCAACGCGGTCTACCAGACAGACGTCATCAACGCTCTCCTGGAACAGCTGCAAGGGCTGGATCCGGCCGAGCCGATCATCGTCCTGGCCGCCACCAACTATGCTGAAAAGGTCGATCCTGCGCTGCGCCGCGCAGGCAGGCTGGACCAAATCGTCCAGGTTCCGCTGCCAAACGTTCCGGGGCTTGCACAGATATTCGCCTTTTATCTCAAGCCCTACCGGGATACAAACGAAGTGTCGCCTGACGTCGCCGACACCCTGGCAGCGCAGCTCGCCTTTGGCAGCACGGGTGCTGACGTCGAGTTCTTCGTGCGCGGCGCTGCGCGCCGTGCGCGCAGGGAGGGCCGCGCGATTTCGCAGGCGGACCTCACGGCTGAAATAATGCGCCAGCCGACGCGCCCGCGCACGCTCACGCGCTTCACCCCGGAGCAGATCCGCCGCACCGCGGTACACGAAGCTGGCCACGCGATCAGCCTCATATTGAGCAAGGCGGATCCGCAGAGCCTGACCTACGTGTCGATCGTGCCGACGCTCGACGGCGCGTTGGGCTTCACCGCGCATGCTCCGGAGGAAGACCGCAGCCTCACCAGGCTTGGCGCGCTCGAGCGGCTTCGTACGATGTTGGCCGGTCGCGCAGCCGAAGAGCTTGTGTATGGACCGGAGCAGGTCGGCTCCGGCGCGGGTGGCAGCGAGTCAAGTGACCTTGCGCAGGCTACGTCGCTTGCGACCTGGATCGTTTGTCGTTCGGGCCTGGACGGCATTGCAAGCTTACGGTGGAGCCAACAGCCGACCCCGCCGCAGTTGCGGCAGGTGGATCGCCTCCTGCGCGAGGCGCACCGAGAGGCGCTGCAGGTGCTCGCGCAGTGGCGCTCCAATTTCGACAAGGTGGTCGAGGGACTGCTTCTGAAGCAGCAGGTCAGCGCGGCGGAACTTCGAGACCTGTTTTATCGCGAGCCTCCCAAGTCGCCGCGTGCCGAAACGGGACCGCGGCGGCGGAGGCGGTAGGGATACGCATCGCGAACCAAGGCGCTCGACAAGGATAAGCGATGGCGGAGACCGGCACGGGACGTTGTCCGAATTGCGGGCAAAGCGACATTTTCTGGCGCGACAAGGCCAGGCAGTGGGAATGCCGCGATTGCGAAGTGACGTATCGAGATTCTCATCGATCGTCTAGGGACGTTTTGCGGGTGCGTCGTTGACAAGCGACGAATGGGCCGCGCTTTGCCATTTGCCAAGTTCGTCAAGGTTCTTGCCGCCACGGGATGCGGGCTCCCGGCGGAGGTACTGCGCGCCGATATGCACCGCGACGTGGCGCTGCTCAAGACCGCGCGTAAGCCATTCGACCCGCTTCCGATGCGCGTGGGCGAGGCACACTACGTGCCGCAAGTCGGCTAGACTCCGCCCAACGTTGGTGCATAGCGCGGGAAAATTCCAACTACACCCTGCCGCACCCGCCATCCTCGCGCCCGAACGCGGTCGGGCGCACCCACCGAAAATCCGAGGCGACGACATGCCAGTACTGCAGTCCGGGAACGACGTTCTGTTCCTCCTGCTGGGCGCCATCCTGGTGCTGTCGATGCATGCCGGGTTCGCCTTCCTGGAGCTGGGGACCGTCCGCGCCAAGAACCAGGTCAATGCGCTCGTCAAGATCCTCTGCGACTTCTCCGTCTCGACGCTGGCCTATTTCTTCATCGGCTACGGCATTGCCTATGGCGTGCACTTCTTCTCGGACGCCACGGTGCTGGCGCAGAAGAATGGCTACGAACTGGTGCGCTTCTTTTTCCTGCTGACCTTCGCCGCCGCGGTCCCGGCCATCGTCTCTGGCGGTATCGCGGAGCGTGCGCGCTTTGCGCCGCAGCTGATGGCCAGCTTCCTGGTCGTCGGCTTCGTGTATCCGTTCTTCGAGGGCATTGCCTGGAACCGTGCACTGGGCATCCAGGACTGGCTGCAGCGGACCTTCGGGGCGGAATTCCACGACTTTGCCGGCTCCGTCGTCGTGCACGCCGTGGGCGGATGGGTGGCGCTGCCGGCCGTGCTGTTGCTGGGGGCGCGCCGCGGCCGCTATACCAGCGACGGCGTGGGTGCATCGCACCCGCCGTCGTCGATTCCGTTTCTGGCACTGGGCGCGTGGATCCTGTGCGTGGGCTGGTTCGGCTTCAACGTGATGAGCGCCCAGACGCTGGACCATATTTCGGGACTGGTGGCCGTCAACTCGCTGATGGCGATGGTCGGCGGCACGCTTGCGGCGCTGGTCGTCGGGCGCAACGATCCGGGTTTCGTCCATAACGGCCCGCTGGCTGGCCTGGTCGCGGTATGCGCCGGCTCCGACGTGATGCAGCCGATCGGTGCGCTGGCTGTCGGGGCGATTGCCGGTGCATTGTTCGTCGGCATGTTCACGCTGGCGCAGAACCGCTGGCGCATCGACGACGTGCTCGGCGTCTGGCCGCTGCACGGCATCTGCGGCGCCTGGGGGGGAATTGCCGCGGGGATATTCGGCAGCCGCACCCTCGGCGGCACCGGCGGCGTTGCGCTGATGCCGCAACTGATCATGACCGGCGCGGGCATCGCCATCGCGCTGCTCGGTTCGGCGCTCGTCTACGGTTTGCTCAAGGTTTCGGTCGGGCTGCGCCTCGATCCCGAGCAGGAATACAACGGCGCCGATCTGGCGATCCACCGCATCCGCTCCACACCGGAGCGCGAAGGCGCGGTCTAGGCGCCGGACGCGGGTGTCGGCAGCCTCGCCCCTCCCGCTTCCCGGAGCGGGCCGGGCGGGGACGGCGTACCCTCAGTGGTGCGCCTGCCCCATCGCGTCGCTGACGCGGTCTTCGAGGTCCTTGCCGGTAAAGCTGGTCAGGTCGCGGGGCACGCTGTCGCGGATCATGTGCCGGCTGCTCGCCCCCAGGTGCGACTTGAGTCCACCCAGGAACGGATCGGAGGCGATGAGCACGAGCTCGGCGCAGCGTCCTTCCACGGCGGCCCGGTCCAGGTAGCGCGCCACCTCGAGCGCAAATGCCGTGTGTTCCCGTTGCAGGGCGCCGGTGTGCGGCTGGAACGCCGTGCCGGCGTGGCCGGCATCGCCGTGGCCTTTCTGCGCGTGTCCGGGGCGGTCGGTGTCCAGGTCGCGGCCGTGCTCGCGGCTCTCGGGGTGGATCAGGTCTGCCAGCTCCTGCAGATGGCCGCTGCCGGGGTCGCGGTTGAAAATGCGCGCGCGCGCCGCATTGGCCAGGACAATCCAGGTGCTCTTCATGAAACGGCTCCTCGGTTGGTGATGCCGGCGGGACCGGTCCCGCTCGCATCTTGTGGCCATCCTAGGCGCGGCGCCGTGGCTTTCCCAGCGCTATCCCGCAAATGCTTGATCTGCGACGAATCCGCGGCGCAAAGCGGCCCGCCGGCCGGCGCCGCGGTGCCGCGCACCGGTCAGCCGGCGGCCGTGAGTGCCTGGGCCAGTCGTCCCAGCGCGGCCAGTCCCGACGGGCGCGTGCCGGCCGCCGCGATGCGCGACATCCAGTCCAGCGCATTGATCAGCAGCGGTGTCGGAAAGCCGTTGTATTCCGGCGTGACGATGAGCACGGCGTCGCAGCCGAGCACGGCATCGAGCAGTTGCCGGGCGCCCGCCGGCACCCCGCTGGCGGCCTCGAGGTCGCCGTCAGGGTGCCGGCAGCGCCAGGCTGCGCAGGTCGAGTTCGTTCACCCGCATGCCCGCGCTGCGTGCCTGGCCGGCAGCGACTGCCGCCAGCTTCCGGTTGAGCGAGCCGGTGCGCGAACTGCCGGCGATGACGAGCAGGCGAAGGGGATCCATCGATGCATTCCGGGCGGCCCGCCGGCGCAGGCGATGCGCCGCATGGTAGCGCGGCCGCGCGCACCCGCCATCGCGTCGCCCGCCGCATCGGTCGCCACACCGGCCGCGCACTTCACCCCTGGCGCGTCAGGGACGCTGGCGCGCCCCTTGGGGTAGATTGCCGTGGCTGCGCCATTGGCGACGATCAACGCCCGGGGAGACGCCACCATGAAGCAAAGAGTCGCCATCGCACCCATTGCACGCCTGGCCATCGGCGTTCCGGCGCTGCTGCTGCTGACCATGCCGGCGCTGCGCGCGCTGGGCGCGCCGCCCGCAGACCAGCCTTTGCCAATTGCCTTCGTCGACACCTTCAACAAGCTCTCGGGTGGTCCGCACGCCGGCTATCGCGCCAATCACGCCAAGGGCATCCTCGTGGCGGGCACCTTCACGCCGGCCGCGGGCGCGGCCAAGCTCAGCAAGGCGCCGCATTTTGCCGCGTCGGTGCCGGCGATCGTGCGCTTTTCCGACCCGACGGGCGTACCCAACCTGCCCGATGCCGACCCGCACGCCAGCCCGCACGGCATGGCCATCCGCTTCGATCTGCCGGGCGGCGCCAATGCCGACATCGTCTGCATCTCGGCCAGCACCTTCCCGGTGGCCGCGCCCGAGGAATTCCTGGCGATGCTGCAGGCAGTCGCCGCCAGCGGCAAGGATGCCGCCAGGCCGACGCCGATCGAGAAGTTCCTCGCCGGCCATCCGGCCGCCGCGCAGTGGGCCAGGACGCCGCGACCGGCGCCGCAGAGTTTTGCGACGCTGGCCTACTATGGCATCAATGCCTTCCGGTTCACCAATGCGGCCGGCACCGTACGCTATGGCCGCTACGAAATCGTGCCCGACGCCGGCCTGCACGCGCTGGGCGAGGCCGACGCGGCCCGCGCCGATCCGGATTACCTTATGAAGGAATTGCCCGGGCGCCTCGGCAAGGCACCGGTGAGCTTCCACCTGTATGCGCAACTGGCGCAGCCGGGCGATCCGGTCAATGACGCCACCCAGCCGTGGCCGGCCGAGCGCGAGCGCGTGGAACTGGGAACGGTGCGCCTGACGGCCGCGCTGGACAACCAGGCGGCGACGCAAAAGACGCTGCTGTACTTCAATCCGCTGGCACTGCCCGACGGCATCGATGCCTCGGAAGACCCCATCCTGCTGGCGCGGCCGCCGGCCTATGGGGTCAGCTACGGCCAGCGCGTGCAGTAAGGCGGCCGCGTTCGCGCGCGGGCCGCGCACCGCTCAGGGCAGGTCGACCCGCATCGGGATCATCGGCGAATGGTGAAAACCCTGGCGCGCATAGAAGCGCTGGGCGGCCGTGTTGGCCGCATCGGTCAGCAGCGTGATGCGCTTGCAGCCCCGGGCGCGGGCCGCCTGGTAGGCGCCCTGCAGCAGCATCGTGCCGATGCCGCGGCCGCGCGCGGCCGGTGCGACGATCATGTCCTCGAGCAGCGCCACCGGCGCGCCCAGGGACGTCGAGGTCGTGTACAGCAGGTTGACCATGCCGACCACCACCTCGTCCTCCACGGCAACGAGGATCGACCCGGCGTCCGGGTCGGCGATGATGCGCGCCAGCCCGCGGTACTGGGCGTCGGCATCGGGCTGGAATTCGGCTTCCTGGGCGAACCGTTCGCCCGGCAGCGCGCACAGGGCGGGCAGCTGCGCCGCGGTGGCAACCGAGACGTACATCGGCAAGCGCATGTTCATTGCGGGATCCTGGGGTAGGCAGGCCACGCGCGGCGGCCGGGACACAAAACGCAATGTTAAGTCGGGCTAATCGGCACGGCAAAGCAAAAAGCCCCGTCTGCGGCCGGCAGATCGGTCGATCGGCCCGGCGGCGTCACCGCGCTGTCATGGGGCACCGGCGTACCCGGTGCAAAATGCGGGGCATGAAGATCAACTGCTGGTCCCGCGCGCCCGGAGTGCTTGCCTGCCTGTTGCTGGCCGCATGCGCCGCCCCGGCGCCTGTTGCGCCGCCGCCGCCCGATGCGGCATACATCGTGCTGGGGTCCGGCGGCGTCGCAACGGCGCGGGCGCTGGTCGCCACTGCCGATTGCCCGGTGCTGCGCGCCGACGGCCAGAGCCTGCCGATGCGCACGCGCAGCGCGCCGCAGACGGCTGATCTGCGTCCGGGGCAGTCCAAGCCGGCGCAGTTTCCCGAGCGCGTGTGCGAGGCGGTCGTGCCGCCCGGCGCGCAGTCGGTGACGATCGGCACGCTGGCGCTGGCGCCTGTCGCGCCGCTCGTCCAGCGCATCGTGGTGCTGGGCGACACCGGCTGCCGCATCAAGCAGTCCGAGGGCATGTACCAGGACTGCGGCGACGGCCAGGCGTGGCCGTTTCGCGAGATCGCCCAGGCGGCGGCGCGCGAGCATCCGGACCTGGTCGTGCATGTCGGCGACTACCAGTATCGCGAAAGCGCATGTCCGCCGGGGCAACCGTGCGCCGGCAGTCCCTGGGGCTACGGCTGGGATGCCTGGAACGCCGACCTCTTCGCGCCGGCGCGCACGCTGCTGGCGGCGGCACCCTGGGTCGTTGCCCGTGGCAACCACGAGCTGTGCAGCCGGGCCGGCCAGGGCTGGTTCCGCCTGCTCGATCCGGCGCCCTACGCGCCTGACCGCAGCTGCGACCACGCGCAGGACGACGGCGCGGCCGACTTCACCGCGCCGTATGCGGTGCCGCTGGGCGGCAATTGGCAAATCATCGTCGTCGATTCCTCGCGCGCCTCGCGTGCGCTGGACCGCGCGCGGCCGGCCGATGCGGCCGCCTTCGCCCGCTACGAGCAGGACCTGGACCGCGTGGCCGAACTGGCGGCGGTGCCAGGCATGCACAGCATCTTCGTCAGCCACCATCCGGTGCTGGGTTTCTCGCTGGAGCGCGGCGCGCGCCCCGTCTTTGGCACACCGGCCCTGCTCGAGCCGATGCGCGCCCGCAACGGGACGCAGTACTTTCCCGCAGGAGTGGAGCTGGCCATTCACGGCCACGTGCACACCTTCCAGGCACTCGATTTTCGTTCCGCGCATCCGGTTACACTGATCACCGGCCATGGCGGCGACCTGCTCGATGCGGAACTGCCCGACCGCGTTGCGGGTGCCTTCGCCACCGCGCCGGGCGTGCAGCTTGGCATGGTCGCCCATGCGGGGCAGTTCGGCTATCTGGTCCTGCAGCGCCGCGGTGCCGGCTGGACCCTGGAGGCAAAGGGCGTGGATGGCGCGTCCGTTGCGCGCTGCAGCGTTCTGGACCGGCACCTGGAGTGCGACCCGGTCACGCGCGTGAGCCGGCCGGACGTGGCTGCGGACGCCGGTTCCTGAGGCACGGGCCGGTGCACCGGGTCCGGCCAGGGCCGCCGCCGTGTATCGGCGCGTGGTGCGCATGCCCGTCGCGGCCGGCGGGACGCGGTACAGTTCGCGCTGATCAACGATTTCAATCCCCCGGGGGTCGCCGGGCGCGCCGCGGTGCCTGCCGGCAAGCCATAGGGCGGTCGGACCTGAGATGAACCTTTCGTGCGGATTGCGGACCTGAGCCGGGCTGCCTGCGGGCTGCTGCTCCAGCTGCTTCTGGTCCTGCTGTCGTGCGCCGGCGCGCTGCCGGCGGCAGCCCAGTCGGCCGCCAGCGCCGTGCCCCTGCCCGAGGATAATCCGCCGTCGCCGTATCCGCCGCGGGACTTCCCCACGGCCCCCGGGCCGACGACGTCGGCCGCGGCTGGCGCGCGGGCGGCCGAACCGGCCGGCGGCCTGCCGGACTGGCTGCGCCTCGATGCGCTGCCCTTCATCCCCATTCCGGAGGTCGATGCGTCCCCGCACAGCGGCGTGACGCTGGGCCTGATCCCCGTGATGTTGTCCAACAACGACAAGGGCGACATCAACCAGATCCTGGCGCCGGACATCATCCACAGCCAGTATTTCGGCTGGGGCGCGCGCTGGCGCATGTTTCGCAACCCGTCCGACGACGAGAAATGGTCGCTGGTGGCGGGCGCCAAGCAGTCGGTGGAACGCGAGTTCGATTTCGAGTACGACGGCGGCCTGCTGCGCAGCGACACGTGGTCGTGGATCTTCCACGCGATGTACGACCGCAGCGGCACCGGGCGCTTCTACGGCTTCGGCAACGATACCCAGCTCGGCGCGCAGACGACGTTCATCAACAGCCAGATGCTCGTCGAGGCGACCGCCGCGCGCAACTTCTCGCATGCGTTGCAGCTGGCCTACCTGCTGCGCGCCCACACCTCGGAGATCGAGCAGAGCGTGCTCAACGGACTGCCGTCGATCGAGCAGCGCTATCCCAACCTGATCGGGGTCGGCGACGTCAGCGAGGTGCAGCAGCGCCTGACGCTGAGCTACGACACGCGCGATTCGGTCGATATCCCGCGCACCGGCCAGCGGCTGGTCGGATTCGCCGGCTTTGCCACCCGCGCGCTGGGCGGCAGCACGGCGTATTCGTACTACGGATTCGACGGCACGTTCTTCCAGCCCGCCGGCCCGGACTTCACGCTGGTGCTGCACACCGGGCTGCGCTACATGCCGACCTTCACCGATGCGCCGTTCTGGGCCTACTCGCAGCTGGGCGGCAACCGCAGCATCATCGCCGAATCGCAGCCGCTGCGCGGCTACGGCACCGGGCGCTTCGTCGACCGCAACAGTTTTGCCGCCAGCATCGAGGCCCGTACCTGGGTGCAGAGCCTGCACATGTTCAAGACCGACCTCAAGCTCGAGGTCGCGCCGTTCGTCGATGCCGGCAAGGTGTTCGCCGCCATGGGCGAGAACCCGCTCACGCACCTGCACCCGGTGGGCGGCGTGGGCCTGCGCGTGGTGGCCAGCCCCTTCGTCGTGGGCTTCCTCGATATCGGCATCGGGCGCGAGAAGGTCGCGTTCTTCAGCGGCATCGACTACCCATTCTGAGCGGCGGCCGCCGCCGGGCGGCTTACGGCCGCACGTCGCGCGTGGCGCCGCTGCCGAAGTACTTGAGCAATTCCGAGCTGGGCGTCAGCACCAGGGTCGGGTTCGAATCGGCCAGCGCCTGGCGGTACGTCTGCATTGCGCGGTAGAACTCGAAGAACTTGGGGTCGCGCCCGAAGGCCTGCGCGTAGATGCGGTTGGCCTCGGCATCGCCCTGGCCGCGGATGGTCAGGCTCTGGCGCTGCGCCTCCGACAGGATGACCGTGCGGTCGCGGTCGGCGCGCGACTGGATCTGCTGCGCCCACTCGAAACCCTGCGCGCGCAGTTCCTTGGCCTGGCGCTGGCGCTCGGACTTCATGCGGTCGTAGATGGCCTGGCTGGTCTCCGGCGGCAGGTCGGCGCGGCGGATGCGCACGTCGGCCACGGTGATGCCCAGCGGCCGGGCCTTGGCGACCGACTCCTGCAGGACGATCTCGGTGATGTCCGCGCGTTCCTTGGACAGCAGGGCGGTGAGCATCACCTGGCCCAGCGCGCGGCGCAGCGCCGAGCTGACGATCTGCATGAGCTGCGAGCGGGCCTGCTCCAGGGTGCGCACCGACTGGTAGTACAGCAGCGGGTCGGTGATCTGGTAGCGGGCGTAGACCTGCACCTCCAGGCGCTTCTGGTCGCCCAGGATGATCTGTTCGAGCGGCGGCTCCAGCGGCAGCAGGCGCGTGTCGTAGAAGATCACCGTGTCGACGAACGGCAGCTTGGTGTGCAGGCCGGGGTTGCGCTGCACGTCCACCGGCTTGCCCAGGCGCACCACCAGCGCCTGCTCGGTCTGCTCCACCGTGTACAGCGACAGCATCGCCAGCACCAGCAGCGCCAGCACGGCCGACAGCAGCAGGCGCGTGCGGTTCATCGCGGCGCTCCCGCGGCGGCCGGCGCCGCGCCCTTGTCGCGCCCCTCGGCGATGGGCATGTACGGCACCACGCCCGCCAGCCCCTTGCCCGACGAGTCGATGATCACCTTGCCCGACTTCTTCAGCAGCTGGTCCATGCTGTCCAGGTACATGCGCCAGGACGTGACCTCGCGCGCATTGCGGTACGTTTCGTACACCGAGAGGAAGCTCTGGATCTCGCCGCGCGCCACGTTGACCACCTGCTCCTTGTAGGCGTTGGCTTCCTGCGTCATGCGGTCGGCCTCGCCGCGCGCCCGCGGCAGTACGTCGTTGGCATAGGCTTCGGCCTCGTTGCGCGCCCGCTCCTGGTCGGCCCGCGCGCGCTGCACGTCGTTGAAGGCGTCGATGACGGCCGCCGGCGGATCGACGCGCTGCAGCTGCACCTGGGTGATGAGGATGCCCGCGTGATACCGGTCGAGGACGCCCTGCAGCATCTCCTTGGCCTGGTCGGCGATCTCCTGGCGCTTGTCCGACAGCGCCGCCTGGATCGGGTAGCGGCCGATCACGGCGTGCATCGAGCTTTCGGCGGCCATCTGCAGCGTGGCATTGGGGTCGAGCAGGCGAAACAGGTATTCCTCGGCGCTCTTGATGCGCCAGAAGACCACGTATTCCGCGATCACGATGTTCTCGTCGCCGGTCACCATCTGGTTGGTCGGGTCGATGCGTGACGGTGCGCCGCCCGGCGCTGCGCCGGCGGCCGGCGCGACGTTGCCGGCGGTGCCCGGGCCGAACTCGGCCGCTCCGCCCAGCTGCAACTGGTTAACCTGCGTCACCTTGGGCAGCAGCACCCGGCTGACCGGGTAGGGCAGGTGGTAGTGCAGCCCCGGCTCGACGATATCGACCAGGCGCCCGAAGCGCAGCACGACGCCCTGCTCGTCGGGTTCGACGCGGTAGATTCCCGACAGCAGCCAGCCGGCGCCGAAGAACGCGGCCACCACGACGCGCCCCTTGCCCTGCAGTCCAAGCGACGCCAGGATGCCGTGGGCGGCGGCGCCCAGGCGCGCCAGCGCGCTGGCGGGTGGGGCCGCGGCGCCCGGCGGGCCGGGGTCCTGCGCCGGGGAGTGCGGGGGCGTCATGGGGTCTTCCATCGGGTTATTGTCCTACGAAGTACGCCAAGTGCGAAAAAGCCGCATCGCGGCCGGGCCCGTCGTGCCGGCTGCCGCGGGCCCATCAATGCGAACCCAGCGCGTGCACGATCAGGTAGACGATCATGCCGATGAGCCCCAGCAGGGGTACGGCCACGCCGGCCATCACCGTCAGGTCCATCGCGGTGAAGCGCTGCAGCAGTGTGGCGTTGCCGGCAACCAGCGCCTCGTCCTTGCCCGCGATCGAGGCTCCCGGCGCGGCACCCTGGACCGCCGCCACCGTCCGGTCCTGCGCCGGCGCCTCCCGAACCTCGAGCGCCTTGGAGCCGGACTCGCCTGTCGGAGTGCCGCGAGCGGCAAAGACGGTGGAACGTTCCGCGCGCAGCCGCTGTCCCTGCAGCAGCACATACAGTGCGCCGAGCAGCGGTGCCGCGGCGACCAGGCCAAAGGACTGCGCATTGAGCATGGCGGCGATGGCCGGGTCGGACACCGCGGTCTTGCCCGCGATCCAGCCCAGCAGCGCCGCACCGGCGTCGATCACCAGCGGGTGGGCGTCGAGCAGGCGCGATACGAGCAGGCTGGAGAACACCAGGATCGGCACGCTGATCAGCAGGCCGAGCACGAGGTAGAGCAGGTTGTCCTGGGCCGCCGCGGCTACCGCGACCACGTTGTCCAGGCTCATCACGGCGTCGGCCACGACGATCAGCGTGATCGCACGCCAGACGCCCGCGGCCGGATCGCGGCGGGCCGCCGACCCGCGTCCGCCGGTTTCGCCGGCCAGCAGCTCGATGGCGATCAGCACCAGCAGCACCGCGCCGAACAGCTTGAGGTAGGGCGCACGCAACGCCAGCGTCGCCGCGAACGTGAGCACGACGCGAAACAGCACCGCCGCGGCCGTCCCCAGCAGGACCGCCTTGCGCCGGATCTGCGGCGGCAGCCCGGCGCAGGCCATGGCGATCAGGATCGCGTTGTCCCCGCTCAGCAGCAGGTCGATCAGGCTGATCTGCAGAATGGCGCTGAAGGCGTCAAAAGGGGTACTGAACTCCACGGCGGCGGTCCTGGGTGGCGGCGGGGATGTCCGGCGCGCGGCGCGGCAGCGTCCGCAACACGGGCCCTGGAAGGGCCAAATGCCGTCCACGAAGCCGCGATGGTATATCAGCGGGCCGGCAGGCCGCTCCCAGAATAGAATCCGTGCATGAACGCAACGCCGTCGCCCGCCTTCGTCCACCTGCGCCTGCATTCGGAGTTCTCGGTTACCGATGGCGTGACCCGCATCGACGACGTGGTGCGCCGCGCGGCCGACGACGGCCAGGGTGCGCTGGCCATCACCGACAATGCCAACCTGTTCGGCGCCATCCGCTTCTACACGGCGGCGCGGCGCGCCGGGGTCAAGCCGATTCTCGGCTGCGACGCCTGGATCACCAATGACGCCGACCGCGAGCAGCCCTACCGGCTGACGCTGCTGGCGCAGAGCCGTGCCGGCTACCTCAACCTGTGCCGCCTGCTGTCGCGCGCCTGGCTCGAAAACCAGCATCACAACCGCGCGGAAATGCGCAACGAATGGTTCCAGCCGGCCGACACTTCAGCCCTGATCGCGCTGTCGGCGGGCCCGGCCGGCGAGATCGGCCAGCTGCTGGCCAGCGCGCCGGCGGCGCAGACGCAGGCGGCGGCGCAGCGCCTGGCCGCGCAGTTCCCGGGACGCTTCTATGTGGAACTGCAGCGCGCCGGGCGGCCGGGCGACGACGGCTACTGCCGCGGCGCCATCGCGCTGGCCGCCGCGCTGGGCCTGCCGCTGGTGGCCACCCACCCGGTGCAGTTTCTCGACGCCGAGGACTTCCGCGCCCACGAAGCGCGGGTTTGCATCGCCGAAGGCCGCACGCTGGCCGATCCGCGCCGCCCGCGGGTGTTTACGGCCGAGCAGTACTTCAAGAGCGCCGCGCAGATGTGCGCGCTCTTTGCCGACGTGCCCTCGGCGCTGCGCAACGCGGTCGAGATCGCGCGGCGCTGCAACCTGGAACTCGAACTGGGCCGGCCGCGGCTGCCCGACTACCCCACGCCGGCCGGCGTCAGCCTGGACGAGCATTGCCGCGACCTGGCAGCCACGGGCCTGGAGCGGCGCCTACGGACGCTCTATCCCGACGAGACCGCGCGCATGGTGCGGCGGCCGCAATATGCGGCACGGCTCGATACCGAGCTCAGCACCATCGCCAAGATGGGGTTCTCCGGCTACTTTCTCATCGTTGCCGACTTCATCAACTGGGCGAAGAACAATGGCGTGCCGGTCGGACCGGGGCGCGGCTCGGGCGCCGGTTCGCTGGTGGCCTATTCGCTGGGCATCACCGACCTGGACCCGCTGCGCTACGACCTGCTCTTCGAGCGCTTCCTCAACCCGGAACGCGTGTCGATGCCCGACTTCGACATCGACTTCTGCCAGGACGGGCGCGACAGCGTCATCGACTACGTCAAGAAAAAGTACGGCGCCCAGGCGGTCTCGCAGATCGCCACCTTCGGCACCCTGGGCGCCAAGGCGGTGGTGCGCGATGCCGGGCGCGTGCTCGACCTGCCGTACACGAAATGCGACCAGCTCTCCAAGCTGATTCCGCACAATCCCACCGACCCCTGGACCCTGGATCGCGCGCTGCGCGACGAGCCGGCATTTGCCAGCGCGGTCAACGGCGACGAGGAGGCCACCGCCCTCATCGCGCTGGCGCGCCCGCTCGAGGGCCTGGTGCGCAATGTCGGCATGCACGCCGGCGGCGTGCTGATCGCGCCCGGCCAGCTCACGGATTTTTGTCCGCTGTACTGCGCGCAGGGCACCAATGCCGTCATCAGCCAGTTCGACAAGGACGATGTCGAGGCCGTCGGACTGGTCAAGTTCGACTTCCTGGGCCTGACCACCCTCACCATCCTGGACCTGGCGCTGCGCTACCTGCGCCAGCTCGACCCGGCCAGCACCCTGGCGCTCGACGACATCCCGCTCGACGATCCGGCCACCTTCGCGCTGTTCCGCCAGGCCAACACGACCGCCGTCTTCCAGTTCGAGTCGCGCGGCATGCGCGACCTGCTCAAGCGGGCGCGTCCCGACCGCTTCGACGACCTGATCGCGCTGGTGTCGCTGTTCCGTCCGGGCCCGATGGAACTCATTCCCGAGTTCTGCGACCGCAAGCACGGCAAGCGCGCCCATTACGTGGACGTGCGCCTCGAACCCATCCTGGGCCCGACCTACGGCATCATGGTCTACCAGGAGCAGGTCATGCAGATCGCCCAGGTCATCGGCGGGTATTCGCTGGGCGCCGCCGACCTGCTGCGCCGGGCGATGGGCAAGAAGAAGGCCGAGGAAATGGCCAGGCACCGGAGTATCTTCGTCGCCGGTGCCGCCGGCAACGGCGTCCCTGAACGCTCGGCCACCGAACTCTTCGACCAGATGGAGAAGTTCGCCGGCTACGGCTTCAACAAGTCGCATGCCGCCGCCTACGCGCTGGTGGCCTACCACACCGCCTACTGCAAGGTGCATTACCCGGCCGCCTTCGCCGCCGCCAACCTGTCGGTGGTGATGGACGTCACCGAGAAGGTCCAGGACCTGGTGGCCGACGCGCGCAATTCGGGCATCACGATCCTTGCGCCCGACATCAACGTGAGCCAGTACCGCTTCGTCCCGGTAGACGCCGCGACCGTCCAGTACGGCCTGGGCGGCATCAAGGGCACCGGCGCGGCGGCCATCGAGGCGATCGTCGAGGCGCGCCGCACCGGGCCGTTCGCCGGCCTGGCGGACTTCTGCGCGCGCGTCGACAAGCAGAGGGTCAACCGCCGCGTCATCGAGGCGCTGATCCGCGCCGGCGCCTTCGACTGCCTGGAACCCGACCGGGCGCGCCTGATCGCGGCGCTGGCGCGCACGCTCGAGGACGCGGAGCGGGCACTGGCCCATGCCGGCCAGGTGAACCTTTTCGGCGATGCGGCCGGCGGCGCGGCGCTGCCGGCGCTTGCCGACGTGCCCTGGACACCCTGGAGCGAACGCGAGCGCCTGGCCAACGAGCGCGTCGCGCTGGGCTTCTGCTTCAGCGGCCACCTGTTCACCGAGTGTGCCGCCGAGGCGCGGCGCATCGCCCCCACGCGGCTGGCCGACCTGAAGCAGGCGCGCGAAAGCGTCCGCGTCTGCGGCATCGTCGTGTCAGTGCGCTCGCAGATGACGCGGCGCGGGCGCATGTGCGCGGTGCTGATCGACGATGCCAGCGCCCAGCTCGAAGTCGCGGTGTTCGCCGAACTGTTCGACCGGCGCCGGGCGATCCTCAAGGAGGATCAGCTCGTCTTCGTCACCGGCCGTGCCCGCTTCGACGAATTCGCCCAGCGCCTGGCGCTGAGCGCCGACGACGTGATGGACCTGGCCGAGGCGCGCGCGCTGTCGCAGGCGGCACTGACCATCCACCTGCAGGACGGCACCGACCGGCGCACCCTCGAGGACGTGCTCAACGCCTATCGCGCGGCGCCGGCCGGTGGCGGTGCCGCGCCGTCCGCCGCGACCGTCGCCGAGCCGGACGCGCCGGCCGGGAGCAGCGCAGGCTGCCGCGTGGTGATGCGCTATGCCAATCGCGTGGCCGCGGCCGAGATCGTTCTGCCCGACCGCTGGCGCGTGCGCGGCGACGAGCGTCTGATCGACGACCTGCGCACGCAGGCCAATGTGCGCGCCGCCTTCAATTACGCGTAGCCTTGACGGCGCAATGCAACGATGGCCAATGGAGGCGGGCAATCCCCGGGTTTGCATTCGGCGGCGCCGATCCCCACCGGTCCGGCTCCGCTCCGTCCCCGCGTGCGGGAGAGGGCAGGGTGAGGGTAGGCGCGCTGGCACCGTCCCCCGCTGACAGCCCCCGTCCTCTCGACCGCACGCGGCGGAGCGGGGCATGCAGCGCCATCGGCTGCCGTGCCCGGCATGGCGACCGCACGCCGGTTGCCCGGCGGCCGCCGGGCAACCGCTTCGCCCGCGTGCTTGCGGCGCTGATCCTGGGCTGGGCCGGGGCGCTGCCGGCGGCGCATGCCACGGCGATGGCGCCGCCAGCGGCCGCCGCCGACGGCGAGCACCTGCGCCTCGGGCGGCTCGATTTCGCGCCCTGCGAACTGGGCACGCGGCACCATGGCGGCCTGGCCACGCAGGCCGCGTATTGCACGCGCGTCGACGTTCCGGAAAACTGGGACGATCCGGGCGGGCGCCACATCCTGCTGCGCGTGGCCGTCGTCAAGAGCCAGGGCGCCGACAGCGACCGCGACCTGGTCACCTTCCTCGACGGCGGGCCCGGTGGTGCCGCCACCGAGGACTACCTGGCGATCGCGCCGGCGCTGGCGCCGCTGCGCCGGCGCCATCATCTGCTGCTGATCGACCAGCGCGGCACGGGCGGCTCCAACGCGCTCGATTGCGGCGAAGACCTGGCGCTGGCGGACGACCGCCGGATACTGCCCGCGGCCGCCCGCGCCGAGCGCGCGGCCGCCCGCCAGCGGGCCGCCACCCGCCGCTGCCTGGACGCGCTGGCGCCGCGTGCCGCGCCGCAGTTCTACGCGACCACCGACGCGGTGCGCGACCTGGAGGCGGTGCGCCAGGCGCTGGGGGCCGTGCCCCTGGACCTGGTCGGCGTGTCCTATGGCACGCGGGTCGCCCAGCAGTATGCGGCGGCCCATCCCGGGGCGGTGCGCAGCATCGTGCTCGACAGCCCGGTGCCCAATCGCCTGGCGCTGCTGAGTGAACATGCGCGCAACCTGGAAGCGGCGCTGCGCCGGCGCCTGGAGCGCTGCGGCGCCACGGCGGCGTGCGCGCGGCGCTTCGGCGATTCGTACGCCATGCTGCGGCGCGTGCACGCCGACCTCAAGGCCCGGCCGCAGGAGGTCGAGCTGCGCGATCCGCTTACCTTCGACGCCAGCCGCCATCGCCTGGGCGCCGACGAACTGGCCCAGTTGGTGCGCTTCTACCTGTACGGCGACACCACCAGCGCACTGCTGCCGCTGGTGATCGACGAGGCCGGCGCCGGGCGCTACGCCACGGTGCTGGCGCAGGCGCAGCTCGTGGTCGGCGACGTGGCCGAGCACCTGAGCGGCGGCATGTCGGCCTCGGTGATGTGCACCGAGGACGCCGACCTTCTGCGCGATCAACCCGAGGACGACGGCACGCTGCTCGGCGCCGGCGTGGTGCGCGCGGCGCGCGACACCTGCGCGGTGTGGCCGCACCGCGACCGTCCGGCAGCCTTCCACGAGGCGTTCGCCAGCGCGATCCCGGTGCTCGTGCTGGCCGGCGAGTTCGACCCGGTGACGCCGCCGCGCTACGCCAGCGAGATCGCCGCTGGTCTGGCGCACGCCCGCGTGCTGCTCGCCCCCGGTCAGGGGCATGCGGTGCTGGGGATCGGCTGCATGCCGCGCCTGGTGGCGGCCTTCGTGCGCGACCGCGACCCGGGCGCGCTCGACGACGCCTGCCTGCACGCGCTGGGCGACACGCCCGCATTCCTGTCGGTGAACGGGCCGGCGCCGTGATCGAGGTGTACGACCTGCACAAGTCGTTCGGCGCGGTCCGGGCGGTTGCCGGCGTGTCCTTCACGGCGCAGGATGGCCAGATCACCGGCCTGCTGGGGCCCAATGGCGCCGGCAAGACGACCACGCTGCGCATGCTCTACACGCTGATGCGGCCCGACCGCGGCCGCATCGTGGTCGACGGCATCGATGCCGCGTGCGACCCGATGGGCGTGCGCCGCCGCCTGGGCGTGCTGCCGGACGCCCGCGGGCTGTACAAGCGGCTCACGGCCCGCGAGAACATCGAGTACTTCGCCCGCCTGCAGGGCATGGACGACGCGGCGGCGCGCGCGCGCACCGAACAGCTGATCGGTGCGCTGGACATGGCGGCGCTGGCCGAGCGGCGCACCGAGGGCTTCTCGCAGGGAGAACGGGTCAAGACGGCGGTGGCACGCGCGCTGGTGCACGACCCGCGCAATGTCGTGCTCGACGAGCCGGCCAATGGCCTGGACGTGATGGCCACCCGCGGCCTGCGCGAGGTGCTGCGCGGCCTGCGCGGCGAAGGGCGCTGCGTGCTGATGTCGACGCACATCATGCAGGAGGTTGCCGTGCTGTGTGACCGCATCGTGATCATCGCCCACGGCCGCGTGGTGGCCGACGGCACGCCCGACGCGCTGCGCGAGCAGGCGGGGCACGGCAACCTCGAGGAAGCCTTCATGAAGATCATCGGCGGCGCCGCGCTCGAGGACCTGCGGTGAGCGGCGCGACCCATCCGGCGCTGGTGGTATTCCGCAAGGAATGCCGCGAGAGCCTGCGCGACCGGCGCGTGCTGCTCAATGCGCTGGTGCTGGGCCCGCTGTTCACGCCGCTGCTGTTCCTGGTGCTGATGCACCTGATCGTCGGGCGCGAGCTGGAGAAGGCCGAGAAGCCGCTGCCGGTGTCGATCGTCGGCGCCGAGTACGCACCCAACCTGGTGGCGGCGCTGCGCCAGCAGGGGCTCGAGCAGCGCCCGCCGGTGGCCGATCCGGAGGCGGCCGTGCGCGAGCAGAGCGTCGACCTGGTGCTGCGTATCGGCCCGGACTTTGCCGAGCAATGGCGCAGCGGCCGGCCGGCGCAGGTCGAGCTCATCTACGACTCGTCGCGCCAGGAACTGCGCGGTGCGACCGAGCGCCTGGAAGCCATGGTCGACGCGTACGGCCGGCGGGTGGGCGCACTGCGCCTGCTGGCGCGGGGCATCGCGCCGGCGCTGGCCAACCCGGTGATCCTGGCCCCGCGCGACCAGGCCACGCCGCAATCGCGCGGGGCGATGGTGCTGGGGATGCTGCCGTACTTCCTGATCCTGACCGCCCTGCTCGGCGGCATGTGGCTGGCGATCGACTCGACCGCCGGCGAGCGCGAGCGCCAGTCGCTCGAGCCGCTGCTGATCAATCCGGTGCGGCGGCGCGACCTGCTGCTGGGCAAACACCTGGCGACGGCGCTCTTCAGCATGGCCAGCCTCGTGCTGGGCCTGGTGGCGTTCATGCTGGTCGGCCACCTGCTGCCGGCCGACGAGACCGGCATGGGCGAGGCGATCGGGGTGCGCTTCATCGCCATCACGCTGCCGGTAATGGTGCCGCTGGTGCTGCTCATCGCCGTCGCGCAGTTGTGGGTGGCCTCGTATGCCCGCAGCTTTCGAGAAGCCCAGACGTACCTGGGACTGGCGCAGCTTGTGCCCCTGGTGCCCTCGATCCTGCTGATGGCCGTGCCGCTGCGCCCGCAGCTGTGGATGGCGGCCATCCCGCTGTTCGGCCAGCAGGTGACCATCCTGCGCCTGCTGCGCGGCGAGGCGGTCAATCCGCTGGCCATCGCGCTCGGCGCCGCGGTGACCCTGGCCGCGACCCTCGGGGTCTTCTGGTTGCTGCTGCGGCTGTACCGCGCCGAGCGCGTCGCCATCTCGACCTAGCTAGCGTGGTCGCGCGTCAGCCGCGCGTAGCCGCTCCACCAGCGGTGCCCAGCTTTGCGCCGGCTGGTATTGCACCGCCGCGACCAGCGCCTTTTGCTGTAGCGCCGGGTACTGCGCCACGGCGGCCTGGGCGGCGGCCAGCAGCGCCTCGGGGCTGGCCTGCTCGATCACCAGGCCGGCGCCGGTGGCCGCGACGATCGCCGCCATGCTCGTCCCGGCAACGGTGATCACCGGTGCGCCGGCACGCAGCGCATCGAAGGTGATGGCGCTCATCTTGTCGGCATATTCGGCCCGCGAGTACGGCTGCAGGCACACGGTGCCGGGAAACAGCGCGGCGTACTGCGCGCCGTCGAGGGTGTCCGACACGAGCGTCAGGTGGGCGTAGCCGCTGGCGCGCAGCCGCTCCAGGTCGGCGCGCGTGCGGTCGTCGTAGCGCCCGTAGTGATCGCCCGAGGTCTGCACCGCGATCGGCAGCCGTGCGCCGGTCCGTGCCAGATGGATAACCAGGTCGGCGATGTGCGTGAAGCCCTTGTCGGCGCGCGCGGCGCCCGCCGACAGCAGCGTGCGAAAGCCGCCGCTGGCGCCGGCCGCGGCCGGTGCTGCCAGGACCGGCAGCACTTGCCGCACGTGCGAGAAGCCCGCGTCGCGCAGCCGCTGCACGATCTCTTCGGACGTACCGAAGAGTTCCAGGTGCGGCTGGCGGCGCGCCAGCGCCGCCAGGCGCCGCGCGCGCGCGGCATCGACGCGCAGCTTGTGGAAATACAGGAAGGCGCGCCCCGGGGCCACCGCGCCGCCTGCCGCCAGGTCGAGCGCACGCAGGTCGAAGTAGCTTGCCGTCGGCACGAGCACGCGGCCGGTGCCGCGCAGCAGGCGCCGGTACAGCAGCAGTGCCTGCAGCTTGCGCCAGCGCCGGTGGAACCGCGGCACCAGCGCGGTGGCCGACGCGGCCCAGCCGGGCAGCCGGGCGCGGTGGTCGATCCACAGGCGCCAGTGCAGATCCGGCGCCGCGGAGCGCAGGCCCCGGAACAGCGCGGCGCAATGGCCCGCCTCGCTCACCAGCGTGGGCTCCACGACGTCGATCCAGTCCGGGGCGGACGCCGGGGGGCGATCGGCTAGAATCAAGCGATGACTCCGAATCTCGAGGCAAGGACGCCGGCCGCGGCAGGTGCGGGCGGCGCGGACCAGGCCAAGCGTAGCGCGAACGCCGCGGACGGCAAGGCGGTGCGCGTCAACGACGTGGTCGATGCCGTGCTGGTGGTGTCGGTGCGTTCGTTCACCGACCGCATCGCGCACATCAATGCCGAGATGGCACGCTTGGGCATCGACGTCGAATGGGTGTTTGACTTCGATCCGGAAACCATACCGCCGGGCCTGATCGAGAAGACCTTCGCGCCGAGCGACATGCGCCTGCCGCATCAGTCGGCGGTACTCAAGCACATCGCCACCTGGCGCATCTGCGTCGAACGCAATTACCGCCGCGTGCTGGTGTTCGAGGACGATGTCGTGCTCGATGCCCGCTTTGCGCAGGTGCTGGCCCAGGCGATGGCCGAGGCCGACGCGCTGACCACGCCCTACCTCGTCTACCTGGGCTGTGGCCACAACCGCTACGCCGCCGGCGCCGCCCAGTCGCCGACGATGCTCGTGCCCGGCGGCCCGCTGCCGGCGGCCGAGGCCTACGTCATCGACCATGCCGGCGCCGCGATGCGCATGGCCTGGCTCGAGCGCAACCGGGTCACCCGGCCGCCCGACTGGCTGTTGCGCGAGGTCGACGCCGAACTCGGCATCCCGCACTACTGGCTGCGCGAGCCGGTCGTCGTACAGGGCAGCATGAACGGCAAGTTCGCCAGCGTGCTCGACGAGAAGCGCCGCGGCCGCGGCCGCCTGTACGCCTGGCTGCGTTTTCGCTGGGACCGCTGGCGCCATCGCGCGGTCGGCGGGCGCACCGTTCCCACGGAAAATCCGTAGGCCGGCGTGGCAGCCCTGGCCATGCCCGGCACCGTGCCGCCGGCCGCCGGGTGGGCGGCGAACCTGGCGCGCGTGCTCTTCGTCATTGCCGCGGTGGGTGCGGTCAGCTCGCCGCCGGTCGCCAACATCGCCGCGGCGTTGGGCCTGCTTGCCTTTGCCGCGGTTCCGGGCGCCTGGCAGCGGCTGTGCCGGACCGCGGCGCAGCCGCTGGGCCGCGGCATCCTGATCTTCCTGGCGACGATGGCCGTCGCCATGCTTTGGGCCGATGCGCCGTGGGGCCGCCGTTTTGCGGCGTGGTGGAGCTGGCGGCCGCTGCTCCTGCTGCTGTTCGGCGCCTGCCTGTTCGGCGACGAGCGCTGGAAGGACCGCTTTGCGCTCGGCCTGGTGACCGCCCTGGCGCTGGCCGCGGTGGCGTCCTTCATCCTGCGGCTGATGCCCAATCCGGTGCTGATCGACGACCCGGGCATCCTGCTGCGCAACCACACCACCCAGGGCATGGCCTTCGTCGCCGGCACCGCGCTGGCCGTGCTGCTGTCCTTCGGCCGGCCGTTGCCGCGCTGGCAGCGCACGCTGGTATTGCTGGCGCTGGTGCTGTTCATCGCCAATATCGCGCTCATCGCCACCGGGCGCAGCGCGCATGTGGCGCTGCTGGTCGCCGCCACCATTGCCGGCGCGGTCGTCCTGCCGGGGCGCCGCCGCTGGTGGGTGCTCGTGCTGGTGCCCTTGCTGGGCCTGGCGCTGCTGGCGGCCTCGCCGATGGTGCGCGAGCGCTTCACCCAGGCGGTTGGCGAGCTCGACACCGTGCAGACGTCGGCCTCGGAAACCTCGATGGGCCTGCGCCTGATCATCTGGCCCACCACGCTCGAGCTGATCGGCCGCCGGCCGCTGCTCGGTTACGGCGTGGGTGGCTTCGCGCCGGCGTACGCGCAGCTGATCCACCAGCGCTATTCCGACTGGCGCTCGGCCGAGGCCAAGGACACGCACAACCAGTATCTGCATGTGCTGGTCGAGGCCGGCATTCCCGGCATCGCGGCGTTCGCCTGGTTCCTGCTCGGGCTGGTCCGCCAGCCGGCGCCGCAACCCTACCGCGGCATAGGCCTGTCGCTGCTTGGCGCCTGGCTGGTCACGAGCCTGCTCAACTCGCATTTCCAGACCTTCGCCGAGGCCCACCTCATCGGCCTGGTTCTCGGTGCGTTGCTCGCCGGTGCCGACGGTCCTCAGCCGGCGGCCAGCGCCGCGGCCACGGCCTCGGCGACCTCGGCATAGCGCGGCCAGCCGCCGGCGCCGCCGATGATTCGCGCCGCCGCGCCCAGCGGGCGCGTCTTGGTCGGATCGGTCACGCCGAACACGCCCACCAGCGGCGCGCCGACGGCGGCCGCGAGGTGGCCCGGGCCGCTGTCGTTGGCGACCACCAGCCGGCTGCCGGCCAGCAGCGCGGCAAACGCGCCCAGTTCCAGTGGTTCGATGAATCGCGCGTTGGGTGCCGCCGCGTGCGCCGCCTCGTCTTCGCCCGGCCCCGGACAGACGACGATCGTATGGCCATCGGCGCGCAGCGCGCCGGCCAGTTCGGCAAAGCCGGGCCAGCACTTGTTCTGCCCCTGGTGCAGGCCGCGCGCCACAGGGCACAGCACGACATAGGGTCCGTTGACGCCAGCCCGGGCCAGCGCCCGCGCGGCGCGTTCGCGGGCCGCTGCGCTGACCTGCAGGCGCGGCGGCGGCGGCGGCGCACCGTTGCGGCCGCC
>JBBISD010000035.1:0-27306 GCA_037441485.1 Burkholderiales bacterium | reverse complement strand
CTGATGACGGGCGCGATGTTCGCGCGCTTCTCGCGGCCGCAGGCGCGCTTCCTGTTCGCGCGGCTGGCCGTCGTGCGGCCGCTCGACGGCCGAACGACGCTGATGCTGCGCGCGGCCAACGCCCGCCAGAACATCGTCATGGAGGCGTCGGCGCAGCTGCGGCTGATTCGCGACGCGGTGACGCCCGAGGGCTTCTACATCCGCCGCATCGAGGACCTGGCGCTGGTGCGCCACCAGCACCCCATTTTCCTGCTGGGCTGGAACGTGATGCATGTCATCGACGAATCGAGCCCGCTCAACGGCCAGGGAACGGAATCGCTGCGGCGCGACGACGCCACGCTGCTGCTGACGCTGAGCGGCACCGACGAGACCACCGGCCAGGTGCTGATGGCGCGCCACGAATACACGGTGGACGACATCCGCTGGAACCATCGCTTCCGCGACGTGCTGCGCTCCGGCGAGGACGGGTTGGACCACTTCGACTACACCGGGTTCCACACCGCCGAACCGCTGGATGGGCCATCCGGATTGCCGTAAACGCCGCGGCGGCGCACCGCCGGCAAAGCGGCAGCGGAGTACAATGCCGGCTGCATCTACTGGGGGCGACCTGGCTTCGACGCGGGTTGTGAAACAGTGCGGTGCGTGCCGAGGCCCAGTTACCTCGTAAATCCATCTGGAAAACTACAAACGCCAACGACGAGCGTTTCGCTCTCGCCGCCTAAACCCCGGTGAGACGCTGCACTAGCCGGCCACTGGGCTAGGCCGGGCAACCGGCAGCAGCGCCATATTCAGTGGCTGGATGCCTGCGGAGTCACGACGCATGCCTCGAGAACCAGTGACTGGTCGCGTGTCGGCCTGCCAATCGGCTAAGCACGCGATGAGACAAAAATAGGTTGGCTACGCACGTAGAACCGTCTGCGGATCATTCGCGGACGCGGGTTCGATTCCCGCCGCCTCCACCATCAACGCTTCCTGGTCCCGAAGACCCGGAGCGCACCGCCGATCGCCGCGACGCCTGCCCACAATAAAAACGGCGCAACGATTGACGTTGCGCCGTTGCAACCATGGCGGGCTTTGACCCGTCATCCCCACTTTCCGCCGTCCCGGCGGTCGAGAGGGATCTCGCTGGGGTGTGTCGTTGCGTAATTGACTCTACGCGCTTGCCAGCGCGCGTCAAGGAAGGCGCAAGGTCGCGGATTGATCCGCGTCAAACCCCATCCAGCGGCGCATCGCCGCAGCGGATCCGGCGATCAGTCCAGCGACGAGGTCGTCGGCCGGCCCGCGGCCGCCCACGCCTTGTAGCCGCCCTCCAGATGGCCGACATTCGTGTAGCCCATCTGCTGCAGCGTGTCGGCCGCCAGCGCCGAGCGGCCGCCGGACGCGCAGTGCAGGATCACCCGCTTCCTTGGCTCGAACTCGGGCCGATGGTAGGTGCTGGCCGGGTCGGCATAGAACTCGAGCATGCCGCGCGGCGCCACGATCGAGCCCGGTATGGTGCCGGCCTCCACCTCGCCCGGTTCGCGGATGTCGACCAGGGTGACGTCGCCACGGGCCAGTTCCGCGGCGACCTGGTCGACGCTCAGGTTCTGCACGCGCGCCTTGGCCTCCTGGATCATCTGTGCTGCAGTCTTTATTGCCATGTCCGTGCTCCGTTTGATACCCGTCCAAGCCCAGGGGGCGCGGATGCGAGGGTGTCGATATTGGTGCCGAAATACCCCCACGCGCAAGCAGTGCAATTGTGCGGCGTGCGGCACCTCGCCCTCACGCCTTTGCGTCCATGGGGGGTCGTGGTCTTGCGCATGCACCGTCCGGGAGCATCAACCGGCACTTCGAGTAGGAAGATTCCGAGAGAACCGCGACGGCCGCGCATTGTCTTCTAAATTCCGGTGCTTTTCGATAGATGCGAAGCAGTATCGCCAAGAATAATTGTCGCAGTGTTCGACCGACGTGGCGAACGCACCCGCCACCCGACAGGAAAATGGCGCCGCATCGCAGGTACGCCGGCGCCGGGATAGATCATCATGAAGCTGCGCCTCAAACTGCCGCTGTTCGCCTCGGCCCTCATTGTCGTTGCCATCGCCGCCGGCCTGTTCAGCATCTATTACCTAACCGACACCATCGGCGTGTACGCGCGCATCATCGCGGTTGACAAGGTCAACGAGCGCCTGAGCGGCGACATCGTGCTCGAGTTCAAGACCCAGGTGCAGGAGTGGAAGGACGTCCTGCTGCGCGGCAAGGATCCGCAGGCACTGGAAAAGCACTGGACGGCCTTCCAGACCCGCGAGGCCAATGTCGATGCCAAGACCGCCAAGCTGCTGGACGGACTGCCGGGCGGCGACGCCCGGGGGCTGGTCGAGCAGTTCGTCCAGGCGCATGCGCAGATGGCCCAGAACTACCGCAAGGGATTCGCCGCCTACCAGGCGGCCGGCTTCGATCCGGCCGCCGGCGACGCCGCGGTCAAAGGCATGGATCGCGAGCCCACCCGGCTGCTGCGCGCGATACAGGAGAAGATCGACGATGGCGCCAGCGCCGCCGTCGAGGCCGCGGCACACGACAGCCAGCGCGCGGTGCGCATCGGCCTGATCCTGATGGCGGCCGGCGCCATCGCTGGCCTGGCGGGCTCGATCGCGTGTACCCGCATGATCCTGCGGCCGGTCGATGCGGTGATCGGCCTGGCCCGCGCCGTGGCGGCCGGCGACCTCACCTCTGAGATCCGCGTGCAGTCCCGCGACGAGATTGGCCAGCTCGTGCAGGCCATCAAGGACATGCAGGAGGGCCTGCGCCGCGTGGTCAGCAACGTGCGCTCCGGCGTCGATTCGGTGGGCTCGGCCAGTGCGCAGATCGCCGCCGGCAACCACGACCTGTCCAGCCGCACCGAGCGCCAGGCCAGCAGCCTGCAGGAAACCGCCGCCTCCATGGAACAGCTTACCTCGACCGTGCGGCAGAGCGCCGACAGCGCGCACCAGGCCAACCAGCTGGCGAGTTCGGCCAGCGCCGCGGCCAGCAAGGGCGGCGAGGTGGTCGGCCAGGTGGTGACCACGATGGAGCAGATCGCCGCAGCCAGCCGCAAGATCGCCGAAATCATCAATGTCATCGACGGCATCGCCTTCCAGACCAATATCCTCGCGCTCAATGCCGCCGTCGAAGCGGCGCGCGCCGGCGAGCAGGGGCGCGGCTTCGCGGTGGTGGCCGGCGAGGTGCGCAACCTGGCCCAGCGCAGCGCGCAGGCCGCGCGCGAGATCAAGACGATGATCAACGACAGCGTCGACAAGGTCGCCTCGGGCAGCCGGCTCGTGGACGACGCGCGCGCGTCGATGGGCGACATCGTCGCCCAGGTACAGCGCGTCAGCGACCTGATCTCCGAGATCAGCAACGCCTCCATCGAACAGTCCTCCGGGATCGGCCAGGTCAACGAGGCCATCACGCAGATGGACCAGGTGACCCAGCAGAATGCCGCCCTGGTCGAGCAGAGCGCGGCCGCCGCCACGAGCCTCAAGGAGCAGGCCGCACGGCTGGCGCAGGCGGTGGCGCTCTTCAAGCTGAGCAACGCGGCGGCCAGCCAGTTCATCGCCGAATCGACCGGCGCGGCGCGCGCCGGGACCGCGCGACCGGTGCGGGCGACATGCACCCCGGCCAGGACCGGCACAACCGTCGCGAACGCGCCGGAGACCTGGGAAGCGTTCTAGCCGCGGTCGCGTGCTGGGATATGATGCCGCGCATCGCGCACCCCCGCCGGTAAGGAAAGGAGCACGCCATGTCGACCCGCATCCTTCTTATTGCGCTGCTGCTGGGTACCAGCCAGCAGGTTCTCGCCGCCAAGCCCTGCGAGGAACTCAAAGGGGAAATCGCCGCCAAGATCGAGGCCAACGGCGTGACCAGCTACACGCTGACGATTGTTCCCAACGACCAGGTCGGCGATCGCAATGTCGTGGGCTCGTGCGACGGCGGCACCAGCAAGATCGTCTACGAGCGCGGCGGCAATGCGGCGCCGGCGCCGGCACCGTCTGCGGCACCGGCGGCCGCACCGGCCAGGCAGGACGGCACGCCGCCGGCACCCGCGAAGTAGGCAGCAGCCCGCCCGGCCGGCCGCCGGCAGGCGGCGGCGCCGCGAGCGCCGGCCGCGCCTCGGGTCATGCGGGGGGTCCTGCCTGCGGCGTGCGCATCACCTGGTAGATGCCTAGCGCGGCCAGCGCCATGCCCAGCCACGCCGCGGGCGCCATGCGCTCGCCCAGCACCGCGTGGGCGATCAGCGCGGTAGCTGGCGGCACGAGGAAGAACAGCGCCGACACCCGCGAGGCCTCGCCGGAGCGGATCATCGCCAGCAGCAGCGATATCGCCACGATCGACGTCGCCAGCACCAGGTAGGCCAGCGACCCGACCAGCCCAGCGGTCCACTCCACGTGCATCGGTTCGAGCCACCACGCCAGCGGTGCCAGCACCGCCAGCCCGACCGAGCACTGCACCAGGTTGGCGGTCACCGGATGGGTCGGCGCGCCGAAGCGCTTCTCCCACAGGGTGCTGGCCGTGAGCGACAGCAGGGCCAGCAGCGCAAACAGCAGGCCGGCGGCCCCGCCGACGGCGATCGTGCCATTGGCCGCAATGACGACCACCGCACCGATGACGCCCAGAACCAGTCCGCTCCAGCGCCGCGCGTCGACGCGTTCGCCTGCCATGACCGGCGCCAGCAGTCCGATCAAAATCGGCTGCTGCGAGGTGATCAGCGCCACCGCCCCGGCCGATACGCCCAGCTTCAGGCTCAGGTACGTCCCGACCAGGTAGCCCACCTGCAGGAACAGGGCCACCATCATCAGGTGCAGCCACGCCGCCGCGGATGCCGGCAGGCGCGGACGCAGCCAGGCGAACGGCACGGCCAGAATAAGTACCACGCACGCGTAGCGCAGCGCCAGGAAGGTCAGCGGGTCGGTATAGCGCAGGCCGAGCTTGAGGAACACGAAGCTCGCCGACCAGATCAGCAGGAAGAGCACCGGTGCGGCGCGCAGCCACAGCGGCGCCACGGGGGCAGAATGCGCCATGGCGCCATTGTCGCAGGGGTGCCGGGGGTCGTTGCGCGGATCTCGCGGGCGCGCGCCGGCGCGCGCCGCCCCATCGGCTCATTGCTCCGCCATTGATGGTCGTCAACCGGCACCGGGGCAATCGGCGATTAAATGGGCGCGGTGATGACGGCCAGCGGCAATCCGTGCGGCCCCCTGCCGGCTGCCGGGCTGCCGCAATGACCTGCGGCCCGGGCCGGGTACTCACTGCCATTCGGCGCCGATGCTGCCGCCGGGATCGAGTGGGCAAGAACGACGGCGGCGCACGGCCCACGAGGTGACGATGCCCAAGCATATTGTCCGGCTGATAGTGCTGATACTGGTCTTTGCCGTCAGCGCAATCGCCGCCAAGTCCTATTTCACGGTGGATTCGTTCTACCGCATGGGCCACTATCGCGCCGACTCGGTGCCCGAGATCGCCGGCATGGCGCCCGCCTTCCAGACCCCCCGCGCCTGCCAGCAATGCCACGCGGTGCGCGTCGGCGAATGGAGCGGCGGCCTGCACAAGACGGTGATCTGCGAGGTGTGCCACGGCGCGCTGCCGCGTCATCCGCAGTCGCTGCGCGCGACGATCCCCAGCGACACGGCGCAACAGTGCACGCAGTGCCACGAGCAGATGCCCGGACGGCCGGCGACCATCCGCCAGATCGATCCGGCGCAGCACTTTGCCGCGGCCACGCAGTGCATCACCTGTCACAACCCGCACACGCCGAAGATCGCGTCGGCCGTGCCGGCAGCGCTGGACGTGCGAGCCGGGCATGCCGCCGCGGCCAGCTGCGCAGCCTGCCACGGCGCCAATGGCCAGGCCACCAACGACGCGTGGCCCAACCTGGCCGGCCAGAACGCGGCGTACATCGCGCGCGCGCTGGGCTCGTTCAAGACCGGCGCACGCAACGAGCCGACCATGGCGCCGATGGCGCAGACGGTCGCCGACGACGACGTGCACGCGATTGCGGCCTACTTCAGCAGCCTGCCGTGCCGCGGCCCGGTGGGCGGCCACGGCAATGGCGATGCAGCTGCCGGCCGGCGCCTCGCGGCGGCCTGCGCCACCTGCCACGGGCCCGACGGCCACCCCGTCAATACCGCCTGGCCCGCCCTGGCGGGCCAGAACGCGGCCTACCTGAAGGCCGCGCTGACGGCCTTCCGCGACGGCCAGCGCAACAACCCCTTCATGTCCCCGGTGGCCAAGAACCTGTCCGATGCGGATATCGGCAGCCTGGCCAGCCACTTTGCCGCCCTGCCCTGCGGCGCCACGAACCAAGGATGGGTTTCCCGATGAGCACGGCCACGCCTGGCACGACGCCCGCCAACCCGCCGCCGGCTGTGCCGGCCCGGCGTATCTTCCTGCGCGACATCAGCCGCGGCGCCGCCTGCGCCGGCGCGCTGGCCGCCACCGGCGTGCTGGCCGCGGCCGAGGCGTCGCCGGCCCCGGCGCCGCGCCGGCCGGACACGGCCGCGCCCGGCAAGGAGTCCTTTCCCACTGCCGACTACGACTGGAACCAGCACCGCTGGGCCTTCGCGGTCGACGCGACGCGCTGCATCGGCTGCCTGCGCTGCGTCGAGGCGTGCAAGCGCGAGAACGGGGTGGCCCTCGATGCCCACCATTTCCGCACCTGGGTCGAGCGCTACGCCTACCTTGCCGGCGACGAGAAGCCGCACATCGACAGCATGGCCGATCCGGTGAACATCGCCGCGGCGGGTTCGGAGATGCACTACCGCTTCGCCAACCGCTACAAGGCTGCTGCGGTCGACAAGGCCTTCTTCGTACCCAAGCTGTGCAACCACTGCACCCATCCGGCCTGCGTCCAGGTGTGCCCGACCGGCGCCACCTACAAGACGCGCGACGGTTTCGTGCTGATCGACCACAAGTACTGCATTGGCTGCCAGTACTGCGTCCAGGCCTGCCCCTACGGCGCGCGCTTCTTCAACCACGCCAAGGGCGTGACCGACAAGTGCACCTGGTGCTACCACCGCGTGACCAAGGGCCTGATGCCCGCCTGCGTAGAAGTGTGTCCGGTCGGTGCGCGGATGTTCGGCGACCTCAACGACAAGCAGAGCGTGGTCAGCCGCTTCATCCGCGACAACCGCGTGCAGGTGCTCAAGCCCGAGACCGGCAATGCGCCCAACGTCTTCTACATCGGCCTCGACAAGGAGGTGACCTGATGGAACCGCTTTTCCACGCCGCGCCCTTCACCGGCTACGTCTATCCCAACGAGACGGTCATCGCCTGGTCGGTGCTGATCGTGGTGTACCCCTATCTGACCGGCCTGGTGGCGGGCTCCTTCACGGTGTCGAGCCTGTACCACGTGTTCGGCATGCGGCAGTTCGAGCCGGTCGCGCGCTTTGCCATGCTGCTGGCGCTGTGCCTGATGGTGTGCGTGCCGCTGCCCCTGCTGCTGCATCTGGGGCATCCCGAACGCGCCTTCAACGCGATGATCACGCCGCACCTGACCTCGGCCTTCGCGATCTTTGGCTACGCCGCCAGTTTCTACACCGTGCTGCTGCTGCTGGAGAACTGGTTCGTCTACCGGCCGCAGATCGTGCAGATCGCGCGCGAGGGCCGCGGGCCCCTGCAGTGGATCTGCCGCGTGGCGTCGCTCGGATCGGACGATCTGTCCGAGCGCGCGCTGCACTACGACCACAAGTGGATCACGGCGCTGGCCATCATCGGCATTCCGGCGGCGCTGGGACTGCACGGCTACGTCGGCTTCGTCTTCGGCTCTCTGAAGTCGCGCGAATGGTGGAGTTCGGACCTGATGCCCGCGGTGTTCCTGCTGTCGGCCGTCATCTCGGGCACGGCGCTGGTGATCGTGCTGTACGTGCTCACCTGCCTGGGACGGCGCGTGCCGATCGACCAGCGCTGCGTGCGCGGCCTGGTCTACACGCTGTGGGCCTTCCTGATGTTCGCGCTGCTGCTCGAGGGGGTGGAGTTCGCCAGCCTGATGTACCGCAGCCGCGAGGGCATCGAGACCATCAAGGAGTACGTCTCCGGCCGCCTGGTGGTGCCGTTCTTCGTGCTGCAGCTGGGGCTCGGTTCGCTGGTGCCGCTGGTCGTGCTCAGCGTGCTGATCGTGCGTCGCGTCGAGGGGCGCGCGCTGGTCGCCGCGGCCAGCACCAGCGCGGCGCTGGTGCTGTTCGCCGTGCTGATGATGCGCTGGAACGTGGTCATCGGCGGGCAGGAGATCGCCAAGACCGGCAAGGGCCTGGTCCAGTACCAGCCCGAATGGGCCGGCCGCGAGGGCCTGCTGGCTGCCGGCACGGTGCTGTGCATGCCGCTGGTGCTGATGTTCCTGGCGACGCGCATCGTGTCGCCCTGGGCGGAGGAATCGCGCGCGGCCTGGCTGCGGCCGCGCGGCGCGCGGCGCCGGCTGGCGCCGGCGGCCCTGGGCATGCTGCTGGCGGCCTCGCTGGCACTGGCCGCCGGCCTGGCGGCCAGTCCCGGCGCGCAGGCGGCGACACCCGACCTCAGCGGCAAGGAGGTCGTCAATGGCACATGCATCAAGTGTCACGGCAGCGGGCTCAATGGCGCCCCGAAGATCGGCGATGCCGGGGCCTGGTCGCCGCGCTCGCGCCAGGGCCTGGCCAGCCTCACCGAGCACGCGCTGCAGGGCATCCGCAGGATGCCGCCGCACGGCGCCAATTTCGCGCTCAGCGACATCGAGATCCAGCGTGCGATCACCTACATGGTCAACCAGTCGGGCGGCCACTGGGCCGAGCCGATCAGCAAATCGGCGCTGCCGGCCGAGCGCAGCGGCGAACAGGTGGTCCAGGCACAGTGCCACAAGTGCCACGAAGCCGGCGTCGGCGGGGCGCCGCGCATCGGTGACACCGCGGCCTGGTCGCCGCGGCTGGCGCACGGTCTCGATGCGCTGGTGCGCTCGGCGATCAACGGCCACGGCGGCATGCCGGCACGCGGCGGCATGATCGACCTGACCGATGGCGAACTGCGCAGCGCCATCATGTACATGTACAACCGCAAGCCCTACAGCGCGCGCTGACACGCAATGCCGCGGCGCCCGCGCCGGCGGGCGGGTGCCGGCACCGCGGTCCGGCGGGTCGCGACAGGCCCTAGACTTGCGGGCCTATGAACACCCTCGTCCGCCTGCTGCGCACCCGGCCGCGCCTGCTCCTCGCCCTGCTGGCCGGCGCGCTGACGCCGACCCTGCTGCCCGCGCACGGCAGCGGCATCACCCGGCTGCTGGTTGCGTGGAACGTCACCGTGTGGAGCTACCTGGCGCTGATGGGCTGGCTCATGGCGCGCGCCAGCCATGTCCAGGTGCGGCGCCTGGCCGAACAGGAGGACCGGGGGGCCGTGGCGCTGCTGGCGCTGATGACGGTTGCGGCCGTTGCCAGCCTGGCGGCCATCGTGCTCGAACTGGCCACGGTGAAGGCGCTGGCGGCCGACGTGCGCCTGCTGCACTACGCCCTTACCGCCGTAACGATCCTCGGTTCCTGGTTCCTGCTGGGAATCCTGTTCACACTGCACTACGCCCGCGTGTACTACCAGTCGCCGGCGGCCGCCCGGGCGCTGCGCTTTCCGGATGCCGCAATCGAGCCAAACTACTGGGATTTCCTGTACTTTTCCTTCACGATTGCCGTCGCCGCGCAGACCTCGGACATCTCCGTGACCGGCCGGCCGCTGCGCAAGGCCGTGCTGGTGCAGTCCGTGCTGAGCTTCCTGTTCAACGTGGCCATTCTCGGGCTGTCGATCAACCTGGCCGCCGGGCTGGTCGGCGCCTGAAAGCGCCCGGGCGCCGTGACCGCGCCCTTCACCCGGGGCGCGATAAACCTCGATATCCACCGTAAGGACATACCAATCCCGGGTTTGTCGCCGGCTACCGGCGGCGCATCATCCCGGGCATACGTGCCTCATTATTAATGGGCCGTTTCCCGAGCAATCCCGGACCCCACCCGATGTCCGCCAGGCCCGCAATCGTCCGTCCCTTCCACGGCTGTCCCCGCAGCACTCGCCGGCCGCCAGGCCACTGGCGGCTGCTGTGGGCGGCCGCGTTCCTGGCGGCCGCGGCGGGCGCCGGCGCGGCCGGTACGGTGGAGGAACAACTCGCCGCGCTCGAACCGCTGGCCGTGCACCAGCCGGCCGCGGCGGCACGCGAGCTTGACGCCCTGCTGCAGGGTCACCCCAACCTGGCAGAGCACGAGCAGGTGCATGCCGGCGTCATCGGCCTCATCATCGCCGACGCGCAGAACCGCTCGCAGGACGTGCTCAATGCCGCGGACGCGCTGGCGGCCCGGCTGCGCGCGCTGGACGACGCGCGGCTGCAGATGCTCGCCGCACGCACGCGCTTTGGCGCGTTCTACGAACTGGGGCGCGCCGAGGACGGCTGGGTGGCGCTCGAGGACGAACTGGCGCAGGCCAAGCGCACCGGCGACGACGACGTCTACGCCCAGGCGCTGGTCGATCGGGCCGGCTACCTCATCAAGCAGGGCGATTTCGAACCGGCCGCGGCCGCCATTGCCGACGCCGAGCGCCGCGTGCGCGCCCCCCAGCAAAGCGCGGAGGTGGCGTTCTCCAACGGCCTGCTGGCGCGCGCGGTCGGCGACTGGAACCTGGCGCTGTCGGCCTACCAGACGGCGCACGAGAAATTCACGGCGGTCGGCGACCGCACCGGCCAGGCCGACGCGTTGGCGCGTTCAGCCGAGGCGCTGCACCAGCTGGGCCGCGCCGCCGATGCGATCCGGCCGCTGGAAAAAGCCGAGGTGCTGTACCGCGAGGTCGACGACCGGGTCGGCGAGGCGCGCGTCAAGCAGCTGCAGGCGCAGGTCTACGCCGACCTCAACGAGCCCGCCCGGGCGCTGGGACTCAACGGCCAGGCGGTCGGCGAGATCACCGCGCTCAAGTCGCCGGTGCACCTGGCGCGGGCGCGGCTGGAGCGCGCCGCCCTGCTGGTGCGCCTGCGCCGTCCGGCCGAAGCCTTGCCGCTGATCGACGCGAGCTTCCCGGTGGTGCTCGGGCAGGACGACCTCAACCTCGTGGCGCTGTACTACGAAACCGCCGCCGAAACCCACGCCATGCTGGGCAAGTACCGCGACGCGTACCTGGAAATGGCGCAGTTCCAGAACACCGAACACCGCCAGACCGAGCAACTGGTCGCACACCAGCTCGCCGCGCAGCGCGGGCGCCTGGAGAGCGAACGGCTGTCGCGCGAAAATTCACTGCTGCGCTCGCAGGCCGCCAGCAGCCGCGAAGCGCTGGCCGAGGCCCGGCGCGCCGCCGAATTCCGCGACATCGCCCTGGGGCTCGGTGCACTGGTGGTGCTGGGGGCGCTGGGCGCCATCTGGTACCAGCGCCGCCTGATGCGGCATATCGCGCGCATCGCCGAGACCGATGCCCTTACCGGCATGGCCAACCGCCGCCACGTGCTCGAGGTCGGCCGGCGGCTGCTGCTGCGCTGCCAGCGCGACCAGCAGCCGTGCGCGATCCTGATGCTGGACGTCGACCGGTTCAAGGAAATCAACGACCACCACGGCCATCTGGCCGGCGACCGCGCGCTGCGCCTGATTGCCAAGGCCATCAGCGATTGCGTCCGGCCGGGCGACCAGATCGGCCGCTACGGCGGCGAGGAATTTGCGGTGATCCTCCCGGGCGCCGACGCGGCCGAAGCCGGCGCCGTTGCCGAACGGGTGCGCACCGCGGTCGCGCAGATCCGTCCCGACTGGGCGCCCGGCGCGCAAACGCTGACTGTCAGCGGCGGCATCGCGCTCTCGCGCTTCGGATCCGACGACTTCAACGACCTGCTGGTGCGTGCCGACCGCGCGCTGTACCGCGCCAAGGATGCCGGCCGCAACCGCATGGAATACCACGCCAAGACCGTGATCCCGGAGCTGATCGCCAGCGCCTGACCACGGGCGGCCGCGCCGCGCGCTATCCTGCGGTTCCCGACCCGGGCGGCGCTGCCGGAGCCCACTTGCCCTCCCTGATCCTGCAATTGCTCGTCACGCTGCTGGTCATCCTGGCCGCCGCCGAGCTCTTCACCAATGCGCTCGAACACCTCGGCGCGCGCCTGGGCATCTCCGAGGGCGTCACCGGTTCGATCTTCGCGGCAGTCGGCACCGCACTGCCCGAGACCCTGATACCGCTGCTGGCGCTGTTCGCGGGCACCGCCGACGAGGCGGTGAACGTCGACGTGGGCACCGGCGCGATCCTCGGTGCGCCGCTGATGCTCTCCACGCTCTCCACGTTCCTGATGGCCGCGGCGGTGCTGCCGCGGCGCGGCTGGCGCGGCTGCCTGCATCCGGAGCACAGCGGCCTGCGGCGCGACCTGAATTTCTTCCTGGCCGCCTTCGGCCTGGCCTGCGCCGCGATGCTGGTTCCCGAGGCGATGCGCACCGTGCGCGTCGGCCTGGCCTTCGTCCTCGTGCTGCTGTATTTCGTCTACGTGCTGCTGACCGTGCATGCCTCGCGCGCGCTGGTGGCTTCCGGCTACGGCACCGTGGCCAGCGAAAGGCTGATGCTGGCGCGGCTGGGGCTGCCCGCGCGAATGCCGGTGGTGCTGCTGCAGCTGGCGCTGGCCCTGGGCCTGCTGCTGCTCGGGGCGCGCGGCTTCATCGACGGCGTCGAAGGCGTCGCCGAGGCGCTGGGTATATCCGCGCTGCTGCTGTCGCTGCTGATCATCCCGATCGCCACCGAGCTGCCCGAGAAGGTGAACAGCATCCTGTGGGCGCGGCGCGGCAAGGACACCCTGGCGCTGGGCAACATCACGGGAGCGATGGTCTTCCAGGGCACGCTGCTGCCGGCCATCGGCATCCTGGCCACGCCCTGGCAGGCGCGTCCCCAGGTCCTGGGCGGCGTCGTCATCACGCTGGCGGCCGCGGCATGGCTGCGGCTGCAACTGCGCGCCGGCGGCATTGCGCTGCGCGCCGTGATGGTCAATGGCGCGCTGTACGTGCTGTACCTGGTGCTGGCGCTGCGGCCGCCGGGCTGAAACCCGCGGCGCGGCCCCGCGCGGGCTCAGCCCCAGGGCTTGCCGGCGGTGATCCAGTTCTCGCGCTTGACCTCGGTGATGACGATATCGACCGCCTCGGGCGGCAGGTCCATCACGCGGCAGGTGGCCTCGGTGATCGCCTTGGCCAACTCCTGGCGCTGCTCCTTGGAGCGGCCGTCGAACATCTGGATCTGTATGGTGGGCATGCTGTCGCCGTCGGGTCGTGGGTGAAGGTGCCGCCGCGCGTACGGCCGGCTCAGGTGAAGGGCACGCCGGGCAGCGAGCGCAGCAAGGCCGGCCACTCCCAGACACCCTCCAGGGCGCCATTATCGAACAGTTGCCGCGCCGCCCGTTCGACCGCATCGGGCGCGGGAAGGACCGGGTGCGGATTGCCGGCCAGCGCCGCGATCTGGATGCGGCAGGCCTTGATCAGCGTGGCGGTCAGCACGAAGGCTTCGGCCACGGTGCGGCCCAGCACCAGGCTGCCGTGATTGCGCAGCAGCGCGGCCGGCTTGTCGCCCAGCACGCGCACCAGGCGTGCGGCCTCGGCCGGTTCCAGGGCCACGCCTTCGTACGGATGGTAGGCGATCGCCCCATGGAAGCGCAGCGCGTGCTGGGACAGCGGCAGCAGGCCAGCCGGATGGGTGGATACGGCGATGGCGCTGGTTTCATGCAGATGCAGCACGCAGAAAGCATCCGGCCGCGCGCGATGGACCGCCGCGTGCAGCGCGAATCCCGGGCGGTTTATGGCGCGGCCGTGGGCCGGATCGAGGATGCGGCCCTCGAGGTCGATCTTGACGAGGCTGGCAGGAGTGACTTCGTTGAAGCGCCAGCCGAAGGGGTTGATGAGGAAATGTCCGGGTTCGCCCGGCACCATGGCCGTGACGTGGCCGTAGATGAGGTCGTCCCAGCCCTCGCGGGCGATCAGCCGGTAGGCGGCTGCCAGGTCGTGGCGCGCCTGCGCCTCGGTGTCGGGCGCGTGCGCAGCGCCGCCGGGCGCTTCGCCACCCAGGGAAAAACTGCTGGCAGTTGCGGGATTAGTCATGCGCAGGCGCGATCCTGCGCGACAGAATACCCGAGAACCCGGCGTCCCCCTGCGCGGCGACGCAGCCAACGGGCCGCCGCAGGATCGCCGCGGGACTACTGCAGGACTGCCGCGGGGCAACGGCGGGCAGGCCGCCGTGCGGCCGACTGCCGCCGGAGCGCCAGGACTACTTCTTGCGCTCCCACATCACGTCGTCGCCGAGGATGAATAGCGCGGGCACGACAAAGGTCAGCACGATGAAGATGATCAGGAAGGTATTCATGGTGTCTCCTGCAAGGGAGTACCGAAGCGTCCAGCGTAGTGCCGCCGGGCCCCGGCACCGGCCCGCAAACAAGGGGTGCCGTCCGCTGGCCGGCGGGATCTTGACGCCCCTGCCGCACTTTTCGCGGTAGGACCGCGCAGCGTTGCAGGCATTCTCAGACCCCGACGCTGGAATGGTTTGATGCAGATCAAACCCGGCGTAGGTTTGTTGGCGCGGTGCTAGAGTCGGCACCGGCAATGGCGTCGCGAACCCGCCGTCCTGCGGGCCCGGCTCGCCCTTGTTCCTGCATTGCAGCAACCACTGTCGTATCCACCATGTCCACGCTACCGTCCCCGCGGCAATCCTCGCCCGCACCCGAGCAGGCGCACACGGCGATCGCATCGGGCCCGGTTGCCGCTGCGCCCGTCGCGCCGTGCCGTCCCCATTTCGTTGCATCGCCGCACGGGACACGGCCGGACGAGTATTACTGGATGCGGGACGACGATCGCAGTGCCCCCGACGTGCTCGCCTACCTGGAGGCGGAAAACGTCTATGCCGAAGCGCAGCTGGCGCCGCTGGCCGGGGTCGAGCAGGCGCTCTTTGACGAACTGACCGCGCGGCTGCAACCCGAGGACGCCAGTGTCGCGGTCCGCTACCACGGCTACTGGTACTACCGGCGTTTCGTGCCCGGCAGCGAATACCCGGTGCATGCGCGCCGCGCCGACGACAGCGGGGCGGCCGAGCAGATCCTGCTCGACGTCAATGCGCTGGCACGCGAGCACGCGTTCTTCGACCTGGGCAGCTGCGAGGTCAGCCCGGACGGGCAGCGGCTGGCCTACACGCAGGACACGGTGGGGCGGCGCCAGTACACGCTGCGCGTGAAGGACCTGCACAGCGGTCAGCTGCTCGCCGACGAGGTCGTCAACGTCGAGGCCGGCATCGTCTGGGCAGCGGACAGCCAGACACTGCTCTACATCGAGAAGGACCCGGCAACCCTGCTGTCGGTGCGCGTGCATGCCCACCGGCTGGGCACGCCGGTGCACGACGACCGGCTGCTCTACGAGGAGGCGGACCACAGCTACTACCTGGGACTGGACAAGAGCCGCTCGGAGGCCTACGTATTTCTCTGCAGCGAAAGCACCCAGCAGAGCCAATGGCGCTATGCCGACGCGGCCGATCCGGCGCTGCGCTTCCGGCCGGTATTGCCGCGCGAGCCCGACCACGAATACCAGGTGGAGCACCGCGGCGACGAGTTCATCATCCGCACCAACTGGCAGGCGCCCAACTTCCGCATCGTGCGCGTGCCGGTGGCCGCCAGCGCGGACAAGGCGCGCTGGACCGACGTCGTCGCGCATCGCGCCGACGCCTTCATCGAGGACTTCGAGGTCGCCGATGCCGTGCTGGCCGTCAACGAGCGGGTCGACGGCCTGCTGCGGATCCGCCTGCACGACTGGGCGCGCGGTGCCGATCCGTCGGGCGACACGCTGATCGCCTCGGGCGAAGCGGCCTACGCGATGAGCCTGCAGCAGACGCCGGACATCGCCAGCCCGTGGCTGCGCTACGTCTACACTTCGCTGACCACGCCGCGCACCACCTACGACCTGGACCTGCGCGACGGCACCCGCCACTGGCGCAAGACCGAGGCGGTGCTCGGCGGCTTCGACCCGGCGCACTATGCAACCGAGTACCGGCGCGCGCCCGCCCGCGACGGCGCCGCGATACCGGTATCGCTGGCGTACCGGCGCGACACGCCGCGGGACGGCAGCGCCCCGATCTACCAGTATGCCTACGGTGCCTACGGCTACTCGCTGGACCCCTCGTTCCGCTCGAGCTGGCTCAGCCTGCTGGACCGGGGCTTCGTGGTCGCCATCGCCCACGTGCGCGGCGGGCAGGAGCTCGGACGCGACTGGTACGACCAGGGTCGCCTGCTGCACAAGCGCAACAGCTTCACCGACTTCCTCGACGTCACCGACATGCTGGTGCGCGAGCGCTACGGCGCGGCCGACCGGGTCTGCGCGCAGGGCGGCAGCGCCGGGGGGCTGCTGGTGGGGGCCGTCGCCAACCTGGCGCCGGAGCGCTACTGCGCCATCGTCGCGCATGTACCGTTCGTCGACGTGGTAACGACCATGCTCGACGAGAGCATTCCGCTCACCACCAACGAATTCGACCAGTGGGGCGATCCGCGCCAACGCCGCTACTACGACTACCTGCTGTCCTACTCGCCCTATGACAATGTGCAAGCCCGCGACTACCCGGCGATGCTGGTCTTCACCGGCCTGTGGGATTCCCAGGTGCAGTACTTCGAGCCGGCCAAATGGGTGGCGCGCCTGCGCCAGCGCAAGACCGACGCCCGCCCGCTGCTGTTCTGCACCGACATGAGCGCGGGTCACGGCGGCAAGAGCGGACGCTTCCAGCGCTACCACGAGATCGCGCGCGAATTCGCCTTCCTTCTGTGGCAGACGGGGCGCCTGCCACCGGCGGCGGGAGCCGCGGCATGAGGTGCGGCATAAAGCGCGGCGTGCCCCGCGTGCCGCTGGCCGCGTGGCGATCGATCGCCGGCGGCGCGCTGCTGGCGGCGGCGCTGGCCGCACCGGCTGCCGCTGGGCCACCGCTGGTGGCCGTCGACGGCGCCTGGGTACGCGGCACCGTCGAGGGACAGAGCGGGTCGGGGGCGTACATGCGGCTGACCAGCCGCGAGAACGCGCAGCTCGTGGGCGCGAGCTCCCCAGTGGCCGAGCACGTCGAGATCCACGAGATGCACACGGTCAACGACATGATGACCATGCGCCGCATCGACCGCCTCGCACTGCCGGCGCACACGCCGGTGGCCCTCGACCACGACTACCACGTGATGTTCATCGGCCTGCGCCGCCAGCTGCTGCCCGGCCAGACGGTGCCGATCGCGCTGCGGGTGCTCGACGCCCACGGGCAGTTGCAGACGATCCGCGTGGCCGCGCCGGTACGTCCCCTCGACAGCCCGCCGCCGGGAGCCCCGCGCCATGACTAGCGCACTGCGCCGGGTTCGCGGCCAGGTACGTACGGCCGTCGCCGCCGGCCTGGTGCTGGTCGCGCTGGCGGGCGTCACGGGGTACTTCGTGACCCGGCCGCCGGCCGGCGGCGCCGCCCCGCCGCGACTGCCGGCCAGCGCCCCGCTGCATGGCCGCGACGTCGCGGCCGAACGCTGGGATGGCGCTTTCGCGCTGGCGGACGCGAGCGGGCAGCAGCGTTCGCTGGCCGACTTCCGCGGCAAGGTCGTGCTGCTGGCGTTCGGCTACACGCACTGCCCGGACGTCTGCCCGACCACACTGGCCAAGTTTGCCGAGGTCCGGCACCTGCTCGGCGCTGACGGCGCGCGGGTGCAGGGCCTGTTCGTCACGGTCGATCCGGAACGCGACACGGCGGCCCTGCTGCGCAGCTACGTGCCGGCCTTCGATCCGAGCTTCGTCGGCCTGCGCGGCACCGAGGCGCAGACCGACGCGGTCACCAAGGCGTACCACGCCAATTACCAGATCGTCGAGTACCGCGGCAGCATCATGGTCGATCACACCGCATCGACATACATCATCGATGCGCAGGGACGGCCCCGGGTGGTGAGTCCCTACGACCAGACGGCCCGCGACCTGGCCGACGACGTGCGCGCCATCCTGCAGGCCGGCTGAGGGCCCCGGCCGGTGACCGGCGGCGCCGCGCCCTCAGTCGGTGGAACCGGCCGCCGGCGCGCCGGCGGCCGACCGGGGGCCGTGCCCGGCGGCAAAAGTGCAGGCGTCGCCCATGCGCTTGGCGAGGTGGCGCAGGAACGACTCGGCCGGCATGCGCGCCCCGAAGGCGAGCAGCACGGTGGCCAGCACCGCCGCGCCGAACACCCGGCCATCGACCCGCACCGGCTCGACGCGGGCGTACGAACGGGCGAACCAGGCACAGGCGGCGGTGCCGACGGCAAGCCCCACCAGCACCTCGGACCACGAATGCACGCCCAGCCTGACGCGCGTGATCGCGATCGTCGCGACGACCAGCGCGACGATCGCGAACAGCAGCGCGCGAACCCACGGCGGGCGGCCCGTGGCCAGCAGCATGCCGAGCGAACCGTAGACCGCGGCGCTCATGCAGGCATGGCCGCTGGGGCTCGTGAAGCCCGCGAACCAGTGCAGGCCGCAGGACAGGAAGAGCAGCTTGAGCAGGACGATGGCGGCGCCGGCGGCGACCACGGAGCGCAGCAGCAGCCAGGCCAGGCGGCGCGAATGCAGGCGCCATAGCAGGGCACTGCTGACCAGGGCGACCGGCAACAGCGCGGCGGAGTCGCCGGCGTCGGTCGCAAGTGTCGAGAGGGACGCAGTCAGCACGCGGCGGCTCGTCAATGTGGCAGTGCGCCGCAACGGCCGGCGGATGCCGGCGGCGGCAGGCCCAAGGTAGCAAAAAAACCCCCGCGTATGGGAATTTGGCCCTTGCGGGCGGCCAACACGGCGGAGCGGCGCCGGGGCCGCGCTAGAATCGGTGGGCTCACGTCCGGTGCACCATCGAGCGACCCGGCAAGGCAACGGTGCCGGCCGCTTCCCGCCGGGCAGTCCCCTTTCCTGCTCAACCCGATTGCGACCATGCAAAAAGCAGCTGCAGCGCGCGTGCACCGTTTGCAGTATCAAGCCCCGGCCTACCTCCTCGATCACATCCGCCTCGAATTCGACCTCGATCTGGCCGTGACCGAGGTCGCCAGCACGCTGCAGATGCGCCGCCATCCGGCGGCAGCGGCAGCCCCGGTGGAACTCGACGGCGAACAGCTCGAACTCGTGTCCCTCGAGGTCGACGGCCGCGTGCTGGGCGCCGGCGAGTTCGAACGTGGCGACAACAAGCTGCGGTTCACCGCACCGGCCGCCGAAACCTTCGTCGTGCGCATCCGCAACCGCATCCATCCGCAGACCAACACCACGCTGATGGGGCTGTACGTCTCCAACGGCTCGCTGTTCACGCAGTGCGAAGCCGAGGGCATGCGCCGCATCACCTGGCTGCCGGATCGGCCCGACGTGCTGGCACGCTACACGGTGCTGCTGCGCGCCCGGCGCGACCAGTTCCCGGTGCTGCTGTCCAACGGCAACCTGCGCGACCAGGGCGCACTGGCCAACGACCGCCATTACGCGCTCTGGGAGGATCCGTTTCCCAAGCCCAGCTATCTGTTCGCCGTGGTGGCGGCCCGGCTGGCCAGCCGCGACGACCGCATCGTGACGCGCAGCGGCCGCGAGGTGCAGCTGCAGATCTGGGCCGAGCCCGGCGACCTGCCCCGGCTCGATCACGCGGCCGCGTGCCTGCGGCGCGCGATCGCCTGGGACGAGAACCGCTTCGGGCGCGAACTGGACCTGGACCGGTACATGATCGTCGCCACCGCCGACTTCAACATGGGGGCGATGGAAAACAAGGGCCTGAACATCTTCAACGCGAAGTATGTGCTGGCCGATCCGACCGTCGCCACCGACACCGATTTCGCGACCATCGAGTCGATCATCGGCCACGAATACTTCCACAACTGGTCGGGCAATCGCGTCACCTGCCGCGACTGGTTCCAGCTCAGCCTCAAGGAGGGCCTCACGGTCTTCCGCGACCAGGAATTCACCCGCGACGTGCTGGCCGCCGAGGCGCGCGCGCTGGGCATCGATCCGCTGTCGGCGCGCGCCATCGCGCGCATCGACGACGTGCGCACGCTGCGCACCGCGCAGTTTCCGGAGGACGCCGGGCCGATGGCCCATCCGATCCGGCCCGACGCCTACCTGGAGATCAGCAACTTCTACACCGCCACCGTGTACGAGAAGGGCGCCGAGGTGGTGCGCATGCTGCAGACCCTGCTCGGGGTCGACGGCTTCCGCCAGGGCCTGGACCGCTACTTCGACCGCCATGACGGCCAGGCGGCCACCTGTGACGAATTCGTCGCCGTGATGGCCGAGACGTCGGGGCGCGACCTGGGCCAGTTCATGCGCTGGTACTCGCAGGCCGGCACGCCGCGCATCGCCGCGAGCCGCACGCTCGACGCCGATTCCGGGGAGATGGAGCTGCGGATCGCCCAGAGCTGTCCGCCGACGCCGGGCCAGCCGGACAAGGAACCGCTGCATATCCCGGTGGCTTTCGGCCTGGTGGGACGCGACGGCCGCGACGTACCGCTGCGCTTCGCGGGCGAGGCGCAGGCCGCGGGCACGACGCGCGTGCTGGAACTGACCCAGAGCGTCCATACCTACCGGCTGGTGGACGTGCCGGCCGGCGCGGTGCCCTCGCTGCTGCGCGACTTCTCGGCGCCGGTCATCCTCGAGCACCACTACGAGGAGGACGAGCTGGCGCTGCTGGCGATGCACGACAGCGACGGCTTCAACCGCTGGGACGCGGGCCAGAAAGTCGCGCTGGCGGCACTGCTGGGCGCCACCGACGCGATCGAGGCCGAGCAGCCGGCCCCGGCCTCGCCGGCGCTGCGAGCGCTGGCCGAGCGCACGCTGCTCGACGAGGGCGCGTCACCGGCGTTTCGCGAGCGCAGCCTGCAGCTGCCCGGCGAGGTGGTCATCGCCGAGCAGCGTGTCGTCGTCGATCCGCAGGCCATACGCGCGGCGCGCACCGGCATCCGCCACTGGCTGGGCACCGAACTGGCGGCCCGCTGGCAGGCCTGCTACCAGGCGATGCGCGACACCGGCCGCTATGCGCCGGACTCGGCGCTGGCCGGCCGACGCGCGCTCAAGAACCTGGCGCTGTCCTACCTCGTGCTCACCGGCGACGCGGCGGCCCTGGAACTGGCGCGCCGCCAGCTGGCCGACGCGGACAACCTCACCGACCGGCTGGCCGCGCTGGTGGCCATCGTCCACAGCCCGGTGCCCAGCAAGGCGGGCGTGCTGCTGCAGGTGGCGCGCGAATGGCAGCACGAGCCGCTGCTGATGAACAAGTGGCTGTCGCTGCAGGCCACGGCGCCGTCCTTTTCGGGCGAGCCGCCGGTGCTCGAGCGCGTCAAGGTGCTGCTGCGCCACGGCGCCTACTCCGAGCGCAATCCCAACAGCGTCAACGCGCTGGTGCTGGGCTTCTGCAACGGCAACCCGGCCGAATTCCACCGGGCCGACGGCAGCGGCTACGCGTTCTGGGTCGAGCAAGTGAGCCGGCTGGACCGCATCAATCCGATCGTGGCGGCGCGCGTCGCGCGTACGCTGGAGCGCTGGCGCCGGCACACGCCCGACCGGGGCCGGCAGATGCGCGCGGCGCTCGAAACCATCGGCGCGGACGCGCAGGTCTCGCGCGACGTGCGCGAGATCGTCGAGCGTGCGCTGGCCGACTGAACCACCGGAGAACCGCCTTGGCCCGACTGTCGCTGACCCACTTCCTGATCCGCTGCGAACGCACGAGCGGCATGGATGCCAATTTGCGCCTGCTGCTGGAAACCGTGGCGCGCGCGGTAAAGACGATCTCGCACGCTGTCGGGCACGGCTCGCTGGGTGGCGTGCTGGGCAGCGCCGATTCAACCAACGTCCAGGGCGAGACGCAGAAGAAGCTCGACATCCTGGCCAACCAGATGCTCATCGAGGCCAACGAATGGGGCGGCACGCTCGCTGCCATGGCCTCCGAGGAGATGGACGAACCGCTGGGCATTCCGGTGGCCTATCCGCGCGGCGACTACCTGCTGCTGTTCGATCCGCTGGACGGTTCGAGCAACATCGACGTCAACGTCTCGATCGGCACCATCTTCTCGGTGTTGCGCGCCCGCGACCCGCACGGCGACGTGGCCGACTTCCTGCAGCCCGGCACGCGCCAGGTCTGCGCGGGCTACGGCGTCTACGGACCGCAGACGCAGTTCGTCATCACCATCGGCCACGGCGTGCACGAGTTCACGCTCGACAAGGACACCGGCAGCTTCCTGCTGACGCGCGAGAACCTGCGCATTCCGCCGCAGACCCAGGAATTCGCCATCAACATGTCCAATATGCGCCACTGGGAGCCGCCGGTGCGCCGCTACATCGACGAATGCCTGGCAGGCACGGACGGCGTGCGCGCCAAGGACTTCAACATGCGCTGGGTCGCCTCGATGGTCTCCGACGTGCATCGCATCCTGCAGCGCGGCGGCATCTTCCTGTATCCGCGCGACCGGCGCGAGCCGGGCAAGGCCGGCAAGCTGCGCCTGATGTACGAAGCCAACCCGATGGCCTTCCTGATCGAGCAGGCCGGCGGCGCCGCCACCGACGGGCGCCAGCGCATCCTGGACATCCTGCCGAGCTCGCTGCACCAGCGCGTGGCGGTGGTGCTGGGCAGCCGCGAGGAAGTCGAGTATGTGACGCGGCTGCACGGGTAGGGGGGCGTCGGCCCTCACCCCGGCCCACTCCCGCATGCGGGAGTGGGAGATATTGGAACCTTGCCCGGATTCGGCAGACCGCCCGTCAGTCACCCCTCTCCCCCCGGGAGAGGGGTGGGGGTGGGGGTGGGGGTGAGGGTTCCGCCACGCGCACCTTTACGAGCGCAAGGTCCTTGTTTGCCGCGACCGCCTGCACGCGCAGCGGCGGCGTGGCCATGCTGGCGTAGCGCTGCAAGTCGTCGAGCGCGGCCGGCGGCAGCGCCAAGTAGCGCACGCCGCCCGCCGCGATGCCCGCCAGCGCCTGGGCCGGATCGGCAATGCCGGACACGGTGCCGCGCGAATAAAAGCGCAGCGAGGCCGGTACCCGGCGCCCAAGGTAGACGATGTCGCCCGGGGCGGCCGACTGCTGGTCCTGCCAGCGTGCGATCAACCCGGCGCTCGAGTGCGCGGAAAAGTGTGCCGGCACCAGGGTGAGGGTCAGCACGAACAGCGCTGCCGTCGACAGCAGCAGCACGGCCCCGACGGCATTGCGCCAGCCGGCGTGGTCGACGCGCTCGGCCAGCGCGTCGGCCAGCAGCACCGCCAGCGGGCCGAGCGCCGGTACGACATAGGTCCAGATGATGTTGCCGGCGAAGCTGAAGAACACCACCGGCACCAGTACTGCCAGCACCAGCAGGCGCTGCTCGGCATCGAGCCTGGGCGCGCCCGCTGCGCCGACGCGGCGGCGCAGCGCCGCGGCGAGCACGGCAAGCGCCAGCAGCGTGCTGAGCCCGATCGCCAGCGCCAGGTACAGCCAGATCGTGCCCAGCGGCTCGGCATGCGCGGTGCCGTAGCGGTCACCGGTCCAGCCGGGCTTGAGAAAGCGCATCACGTGCTCGCCCAGCAGAAAATAATTGAGGAATCCCGGCGTCTGGCGCTCGGCCAGCAGGTACCAGGGGACGCAGATGAGCGCAGCCAGCAGGGTGCCCGTCAGCCAGGGCAGCGCCGAAAACACTGCCGCCAGCCGCCGCTGCCAGAGCGTCCACAGCACGATGGGCAGGCCTGCGTAGAGCATCACGACCGGACCCTTGGCCAGCATGCCCAGCCCGGCGGCGGCAAAGAAGCCGTAGCGCCACGGCAGCGACCGTCGGCCGCGCAACACCACCTGGTGGAAGCAGGCCAGCATCGCCGTGCTGCACAGCGCCAGGCCCGGATCGGTCATCACGGCGCCGGCATCGCCATAGAAGCCCGGAAAGCCGGCCAGCAGCGCCCCGGCCAGCAGCGCCGCGCGCTGGCGCACCGCGCCGCCGCGCGTGCTGCCCAGGGAGGCCGCCCAGCCGGCACTCAGCAGCAGCACGCCCAGCGCGCACAGCAGCGACGGCAGCCGCAGCGGGAACTCGCCGATGCCCAGCAGCCGCATCGAGGCGACGCTCAGCCAGGCATACAGCGGCGGCTTGGCCCAGAACGGCGTGCCCGGCACTTCCTGGGGCGTGACGTAGTTGCCGGTGGTGAGCATCACCCGCGCGATCTCGCCGTAGCGCGCTTCGCTCGTGTCCATCAGCGGATAGCTGCCCAGCGATGCCAGGCGCAGGCCCAGCAGCGCGACGATCACCGCCAGCAGCAGCACCGGGCCCGGCGCGCGCCAGGCCTCGGGAAGAATCTTCAAGGGATCAGCACGCACGAGCCGGTGGTACGCCGCCCGGCCAGGTCCGCGTGCGCGCGGGCCACCTGGTCCAGCGCATAGCGCTGCTCGATCGCCACCTTGATGCGGCCGTGCACCATGTGGTCGAAGAGCTCGGCGGCCATTTCCTCGAGGCGCTCGCGCGCCGCCACGTGCGTGGCCAGCGTCGGTCGCGTGACGTACAGCGAACCCTTCTGGGCCAGGATCGCCAGGTTCACGCCGGTGACCGGGCCCGAGGCGCTGCCGTAGCTCACCATGAGACCGCGCGGCTGGATGCAGTCGAGCGAACCGTCCCAGGTGTCCTTGCCCACGCCGTCGTACACGACCGGTACCTTGGCCCCGCCGGTCAGTTCGCGCACGCGCGCGACGAAGTCCTCGCTGCGGTAGTCGATGACCTGCCAGGCGCCATGCGCGCGCGCGAGGCGCGCCTTGGCCGCACCGCCGGCCGTGCCGATCAGCTTGACGCCCAGTGCGCGCGCCCACTGGCAGGCGATCAGCCCGACGCCCCCGGCGGCGGCGTGGAACAGGATGGTCTCGTGGCCCTGCAGCCGGTAGGTCTGGCGGAACAGGTACTGGACGGTCAGCCCCTTGAGCATGACGGCCGCACCCTCCTCGTAGGACAGGGCGGCGGGCAGCCGCACCACGTGGTGCGCCGGCATGCAGCGCACGGTCGCATAGGCGCCCAGGGGGCCGGATCCGTAGGCGACGCGGTCGCCGGCCCTGACGTGCCGGACGCCGGGACCGACCGCCTCGATGTCGCCGGCACCCTCCATGCCCAGGCCATGCGGCAGCGGCGCCGCATACTGGCCGCTGCGGTAGTAGATGTCGATGAAATTCAGGCCCACCGCGCGGTTGCGGATCCGCACCTCGCCCGGACCGGGCGGCCCCACCGGCCGCTCGACGAGTTGCATCACCTCCGGCCCGCCGGTGCGGGTCACCTCGATCATCGTGCTGTCCATGCCGTGCCTCCCGCCTGCCGCGCTTCCGCGATAATAGCCGCCTCGGTGGGGGCGACGCGGCGCGTGTCCCCGAACTGCCGCGGCGGCGCCGCGACGCCTGACGGGAAAGCGCATGCCACGGATCTCGGTGTACATCATTGCCTTCAACGAGGCCGACAAGATCGAGGCGGCGCTGCGCAGCGTCGGCTGGGCCGACGAGATCGTCGTGGCCGACTCGTTCAGCACCGACGACACCGTGCAGATCTGCGCGCGTCATGGGGCGCGCGTCATCCAGGTGCCCTTCGAGGGCTTCGGGCGCCTGCGCAACACGGCGCTGGAAGCCCTGAACGGCGACTGGGTCTTCAGCCTGGACGCGGACGAGCGCTGCACCGAGGCGGCGGCGGCCGAGATCCGCGCTACCGTCGAGCGGGGCGACGCCGCGGACGCCTACTGGGTGCCGCGCCGCAATTTCGTGTTCGGGCGCTGGATGCGGCATTCGGGCTACGCGCCCGACTACCGCCAGCCCCAGCTGTTCCGCCGCGGGCGGCTGCGCTATACCGAGGACGCCGTGCACGAGACCTTCGTCCTGGAGGGCCGGCTCGGCACCCTGCGCGAGCCCATCGCCCAGATTCCGTTTCGCGACCTGGCGCAGATGCTGCACAAGATGCAGCGCTATTCCACGCTGGGTACCGAACGGCTGCGGGCCCGCCGGGCGCCGGCTTCGATGGCCGGCGCGCTGGTGCACGGGGTGGCGGCATTCCTGCGGCACTACGTCTTCCAGCGCGGCTTCCTGGACGGCTGGGCCGGCTTCATCATCGCCTTCGCCAACCTGGAGGGCACCTTCTACCGCTACGCCAAGCACGTCGAACAGCAGCGTGGACTGGTACAGGAGCCGCCGCTGCCGCGCAGTTTTCGAAACTGAAGTCGCCAAAGGCGCGAATAAACGTGGAGACGCTAGGCGGTTTTCGTGATACCGACCTACCTTTGGGCTGGGTTACCGTCGCCGGATCATCGAAAGCTTGCCGGAAACCCGCCGGATGACACCAGCGCTTGCCGTGGACGTGCAGGACCCGCCCGCCGATCCTTCGGGGATACCGGCGCGGATCGGCCGTTTCCTCATCCGCGAAGAGATCGGCCGCGGCTCCAACGGCGTCGTCTATTCGGCCACCGATCCGGTGCTGGGGCGCGACGTGGCGATCAAGGCCATCCCCCTGGATGCCCGCAGCCCGACCCAGCGCAATGTCGAGGCCAGCTTCCTGCAGGAAGCCAAGATGGCCGCCGGCCTCAATCACGCCTCCATCGTCACGGTCTTCGATGCCGGCAAGACCGAGAGCATCGCCTACATCGCCATGGAGCGGCTCACTGGCTCGGACCTGCACCACTGGCTGGGCAGCAACCGGCCGATGTCGGCCGAGAGCGCCGCGGCGTTGATCGCCCGCGTCTGCGACGCGGTGCATTTCGCCCACCGCCGCGGACTGATCCACCGGGACATCAAGCCCAGCAATATCTTCCTCAGCCGCGACATGAAGCCCAAGGTGCTGGACTTTGGCATCGCGCTGGCCCAGGGCAAGCAGGGCGGGCCGGACGAACCGCCCAAGCTGATCGGCACGCCCAACTACATGTCGCCGGAGCAGGCACTCGGCCGGCCGCTGGATGCCCGCAGCGACATCTTCTCCATCGGCGCCATCCTGTACGAGCTCATCACCGGCGAGCGGGCGTTCGACGGCGGCGACGTCGACGAAATCCTCACCAAGGTGGTCAAGGTCGACCCGCCGCCGCTGGGCAGCTGGCGGCCGGATATCTCCCCGCTGATGGAGGAGATCGTCGCGCGGGCACTGGCCAAGAATCCGGCCAACCGCTACCAGACCGCGGCGCAGTTGCGCAACGACCTGGCGTCCTTCGCCGGCCGCCCGGTCGCCCCCGGCACCAGCCCGCCGCACGAGCTGCCGCCGCCAACGGCGCGCGAGCGCCTGCAGCGGCCGAGCACCGGCGCGCTGCTGGCCACCGGCGCCGCCGTCGTGGGGCTGTCGCTGACCTTTGCCTTCTGGTACTGGAGCCAGCACGGCGCGGCGGCGGGCCCGGAGCCGACGGCCGGCAGCGGCGCGGCGGTCACGGCGCCGCCGCCGGCCGCG
>JBBISD010000034.1:0-27568 GCA_037441485.1 Burkholderiales bacterium | reverse complement strand
CCTGGACGGCGGCAACCTGCGCCGGCTCACCAACGACCCGGCCATCGATACCGAGCCGGTGTTCTCGCCCGATGGCGCATGGATCTATTTCACGTCGGACCGCAGCGGCGGACCGCAGATCTACCGCATGCCGGCCGGCGGGGGCGATGCCCAGCGCATCACCTTCAACGGCGACTACAACATCAGCCCGCGCATCAGCCCCGACGGCAAGACGCTGGCCTACGTGTCACGCCGCTCCGACCAGTTCCAGATCGAGGTACTTGACCTTGCCAGCGGGCAGGAACTTACAATCACGGATACTGTCAAGGATGAGTCGCCCACTTTTGCCCCCAACGGCCGGCTGATCCTGTATGCGACGGAGGTCGGCGGGCGGGGAATCCTGGCGCTGGCCTCCACCGACGGCCGTGCCCGGGCGCGCCTTTCCGGACCCAATGGGGACGTTCGCGAACCCACCTGGGGCCCGTTTTCCAAATGAACACCAAGCTCAATAAAGAAGGAGTCCGTACGATGAACACCCTGCGCGTCACATTCCTGGCCGTCGCCGTCGCTGTGGTTGCCGCCGGCTGCAGCAGCACCAATCTCGACGAGAAGAACGCCGGGGCCAACGACGCCAAGTCCGCGGCGCCGGCACCGGCAACCGCCCCCAAGGCGGCCCCGGAACCGGTCAAGCCGGTCGTGGCGCCGCCGGCCGCACCGATCGATCCGCTCAACGATCCCAAGAGCATCCTGGCGCGCCGCAGCGTCTACTTCGAATTTGACCGCTCGTCGATCAACGAAAGCGACGTCCCGGTCGTCGAGGCCCACGGCAAGTACCTGGTCGACCACTCCGGCCGCACGGTGCGCATCGAGGGCAACTGCGACGAGCGCGGCGGCCGCGAATACAACCTGGCACTGGGCCAGCGCCGTGCCGATGCCGTGCGCGAGCGCCTGAAGGTGCTGGGCGTGGCCGCGGGCCGGGTCGAGACCATCAGCCTGGGCAAGGAAAAGCCGCGCAATGCCGGCCACACCGAAGCGGCCTGGGCCGAAAACCGCCGCGCCGACATCATCTACAAGTAAGCCGGCGCGCCGTTGCGGGGCGGCGCCATGCGCCGCCCCGATAGCATTCCGCAGGGCCGCCACGCCAGGCGTCGCGGCGGTCCGCTCACGCCCCGCCGCGCGCGGGGAAAGGCTGGCGCTGATGCAACCCCCCCGAACCCTTCCTGGCCTGCGGCACACTGCCGCCGCATCATGTGCCGCGCTGCTGGCGGCGCTGGCGCCGATGGCACCGGCGCACGCGGGCATCTTCTCCGATGACGAGGCGCGCAAGGCCATACTGGAACTGCGCGACACCATTGCGGCCAACGACAAGCAGCAGCAGGAGCGGCTGGACGCACTGTCCAAGCGCATCGACGAGATCGAAAACCGCATCGATGCCGTGCAGCACGGCCTGAGCGCCTCGGCCGAAAAAAGCGACGCCACGATGCTGCAGTTCGACAAGCTGCGCGGCATCACCGAGCAGCTGGCCAACGACGTGGCCAATGCGCAAAAGCGCGAGCACGACCTGTACGCCGACCTCGACGGGCGCCTGCACAAGCTCGAACCCACGGCGGTGACGGTGGACGGGCACAACGGCGAAGTCAGCCGCGACGAGCAGATGGCCTATGACACCGCGATGGGGCAATTCCGGGCCAACGATTTCCGCGGCTCGATCAACGCGCTCAGCGCCTTCGTCGCGCGCTATCCGCAGTCGGTGTACACCGCCGCGGCGCAGTTCTGGCTGGGCAGCTCGTACTACGCGGTCAAGGACTTCCCGGCGGCCATTGCCGCCCAGCAGGCGCTGATCGAGCATTTCCCGGACTCGCCGCGCGTGCCCGAGGCGATGCTCAACATCGCCGCCAGCCAGATGGACATGAACGACCGCAAGAGCGCGCGCGCCACGCTCAACCGCATCATCGCCGACTACCCGCAGGCCGAGGCAGCCAAGCTGGCCAAGGATCGGCTGGCAGCGCTGCCGGCGGAAAAGGGCAAGAAGTAGGTCGTGTCCGGGGCGCCGTCAGGGCGCCATGCGGCGCTGGCGCGCTCGCTCCGGCCGGCACCCGGCGCCCCGGCGGGTTTGACGCGAGCCGTTCAAGACCGTGATAATCGCGGGCTTTTCGCTGCCGGCGTTCGCCCGCGGCAGGTTCCCCCGGGGTCGTTAGCTCAGTCGGTAGAGCAGCGGACTTTTAATCCGTTGGTCGCAGGTTCAAGTCCTGCACGGCCCACCAATTAAATCAAACGCTTACGCAAAATTTCAGCGAAGCGCACTCAGGCTGTCCGCGACGATGCAAATTTGAACCACAGTGCCGACGGTTCAAGAATTCAGCCGGCGCCAACACCCCCCCCCTCGCCCGCGTGCTGGAGCGTGTTAGCGGCCCAGCCGGCGCATGGCCTCGCGCAAGGTCCGGAGCTGGCGATCCAGCAGGACGCAAAAGTCGCATATCGCCAGGTGCACCTTCAGCCGCGCGACCTCCGCCGGCTCCAGGGGCGCGTCCATGCGGCGCGACAGCAGCTCGTGCGCCCGCCGGCAGTCGATCTTGTCCCTGGGTTCAGGCACGCGCCCCCCCGATCTCGAACCAGTTCAGCTCAATGCATTCGCGCAGGCGCATCCGCGCCCGGTGCAGCATCACGAAGCAATTGGTCGGCGTGACGTCCAGGTCCTTACAGATCTGGTCGGTGTCCAGCTCCAGCCATTCGCGCATCATGAAGATCCGCGCCTGGCTGCGCGGCAGGTTGTCGACGCAGGCCTGCAGGACATCGAAGAACTGCACGCGCGAGAAGGCCTGCTCCGGATCGCCCCAGTCCACCGGCGGCACGACCTTGTGGCCGGTGTCGTCATAGAGCTCGTCGAGCGATTCGACCTGCTGCGCATCCATTCGGGCCTCGATGGACACCTCGCGCTGGCTGCGCCGGAAGTGGTCCATGATCTTGTTCTTCAGGATGCCGACGGTCCAGGTCTTCAGTTGCGAACGTCCGGCAAAGGCGCCCGCGCCCTCGATCGCCGCCAGCAGCGTCTCCGACACGACGTCCTCCGCCCAGGCCGACTCGCGCAGCTGGATCGTGGCGATCCGCAGCAGGGCGGGCCGAAGCGCGGCGATTTCTTCCTGGATCTGCAATGTTGGTCCGACAAAGAAAGGAAAGAGCCGCGACGCCCGGTGCGGCGCGTCCGGCTCGCCGCAATTGCCGTCCCGCTGTAATGCCGCGCCCGCCCCGGCGACCAAGCATCACGTGGCCGATCCGCGGCCCGGAACCAGACGCTATACAACAACAGGAGAAATGACAATGAAGGCAAGACTGGCCGTATGGGCATTTGGAGTGCTGACCACCACGGGCCTGACGCTGCTCCCGGCCCATGCGGCCGTCCTCGATCCGGACCATGCACCGGTCGCGGCCGTGGACCGCTTCAGCAAGGACGCCGGCCACCTGCAGGTCCGGATGGCGGGCAATGGCATCCCCGGCCCGAACGAACCCGTGGACTTCGACACCGGGCCCTTCGTCACGCAGGGACTGTCGCCGCAGGGCACGCCGGTGCGCTACTACAACTTCGACGTCCAGAGCACGACGCCGGCGCCGGTCTACGTCTTCTATCGGGCGGGCCAGCAGCAGCCGGTCGACGGTCAACTGGTGGTCATCGACACGCTGCCGGGCCAGGCGGGCTACAACGACTTTCGCCAGGTATGGCGGGTCACCGTGCCGGCCGATTACCAGGCCAATGCCATCACCGACGCGGCGCAGTTGCTCAAGTCCGGCTATCCGATCGTGAAGTCCGACGTGCTGCACAACATGCCCGTGGTCGCCGACGGATCGGTGGCCCGCCACCGGCTCGGCGGCGCCAACGCCCAGCCGCAGCGCGCCTGGTACCAGGGCACGGTGGCGAGGTACTTCGCCTTCGACGAGAGCCGCCTGCTGGCGGCCGAGTCCGCGGCGGTCCCGGTCTCGGCGATCTCCGTCTTCTTTAATGTCAATCCGGACCAGCCCCATGGCGGACCGGCATCGGGATTTCGCAGGGAGGCCGGCTCGGCGCAGACGCACAACGTCGTCTCCACGCTGCCGGGCGCGGCGTCCTACTCGCCGCTGTGGCTGGTGAGCGTGTTCGACACCCGGGACTGGCCGACGGTGCATGACATCGACACGGCATCGCGGGCCAACGTGCTGGGCGTCGGCGTGGCCACCGTCAACTGCCCGATATTCTTCGTCACGCAGTGATGCCGCGGCGCCCGGGGCCATCGCCGGTCCCGGGCGGCGCCCGCCGGCCGTCAGCGCGTGCGCGGCCGGGCAATGGGCGTCAGCAGGTCCGGTACCCCGGCGATCCGCTCCAGGTGCGCATAGCGCTCGCCGCCGTGATAGTCGACCTCGACGCTCTGGAAGACATCGTTGTCCACCGTCATCAGTTCGAGCGGCGCGCTGGTCGTCACTGCGGCGGCCAGCAGTTCGCGCAGTTCGTCCGGTGCGTAGGTGCGGCGATCGACCGCCACCAGTTTCGTCGCCGGCACGATGCCCGCCCTGCCGGCGGGTGAATCGGGCTGCACATCGACGATCACGCCATTGCGGTCGACCACGATGCCCAGCGAATCGCGCAGGTCCAGCTGCCGCGAGTTGGCCTCCGCCGCCGCGGTCGCCAAGTTCGGTTCGGCCGAGTACACCACCTGCCAGCCCGCGGCCTGCAGTCCTTGCGCGGGCGGCGCCGGGCGCACGGCGTCCAGGCGTGCGCGCAGGAAACCAGCCCAGTCATTGGGCGCAACCGCGTCGAGCGCCTGCACCACGTCGGCGAAGGTGTACGGCACCACCGTGGAGCCCGAATCGGGTGCCCCGAAGAACGTGCGGGCAAAATCGTCCAGCGTGCGCCGGCCGCCGGACGTCGTGCGGATGGCGGCATCGACGTCCAGCCACAACAGGATGCCCTCGACGTAATAGTCGGTTGACCGGCGCTGCGACTCCCAGCGGTCAGAGGCGGAATACAGCAGCTGCGCGGCCGTCGCCGTGTCCTGCAGCGGACGCCACGCCCGGCCCGCGCGATGGTCCATCTGCGCGTAGTCGCGGGCCAGCCGGTCGCGCCACTGCGCGGCGGTTTCCAGGCCGGCGCGCGCCGCCAGGACTTCGCCGTAGTAGCTGGTCAGCCCCTCGTACACCCAGAGCAGGTCGCCCACCATCGGCTCCTGGAAGTTGGCGGTGGCCAGGCCGGCCGGGCGGCGGTACTTGCCGTTCCACGAATGCACGAACTCGTGCGCCAGCTGGTAGCCGCTTTCGGCCGCGAAGTTCGGGTCGGTCATTCCCAGCCGCGGCAACTGGTTGTCGTTCGACTGATGGTGCTCGACGCCATCGCTGGCATCGCCGTGGGCCTCCACCAGGAAGTCGAAATGCGCGTAGTGATGCGCGCCGAACAGCGCGCCGGCTTCGGCCACCAGCCGGCGAAATGCGTCCACGCGCGCTGCCGGCAGGTCGGTGCCGGCCACCGTCTCGCCGAAGATGCTCAGCACGTGGCGGCGCGCCTCGCCGGCCGGCGTCACGTCGTAGTGGCGCGCGTGCGCGCCCATCATCACCGGCGAGTCGACCAGGGTCGTGAGGTCGACGACATCGAATTGCGCGCGGGTCCCGTCGCGCCGCACCGTCGGCAGCGCGGTGGCGAAGTCCCATCCGGCGGGCAGCGTCACGGCCGTCCGCACCTGCACCGCGTCCGAGGCCGCGCCAGCCGGGTACAGGATGAACTGGTTGAACGTGACGTCCCCCTGGGTCGGCGTACTGGTATTGCCCAGGTTGAAGTCGTCGCCCGGCGCGTAGGCCCCGACCTTGGTGAAGCGCACTGTCAGGCGTGCCGCACCGGCCGGCACCACCAGGTGATAGGCGTACATGTCGACGCCGTCGCGCCGCCACGCCAGCGTCGTGCCGTTCGCGCTGAACGTGGTGCCGGTCAGGTCGGCTATCGGCCCGGTCGGCGCGTGATCGCCGGGAATCCACTTGGGATACACCAGCGTCAGCGGTCCGGGCTGGACCGCCAGCTCCTCGTGGACGGTGACGATCCGCTGGGAAATGCGGCTGGCATCGACCTCGAGTTCGATCGGCGCGGCGCGCGCCGCGGGCGCGGCGGCCATGGCGGCCAGCAGCAGGGCCGCGGCGGTCGCGGTGGTCGCCATTGCAGTCACGGATTTCTCCCTCGCGGGCGGCCGGTTCGGGCCACGCGCCAGCATAAGGGCAGCGCCGCCGCCGGGGCCGGTCGACGGGCAGGGGCTTTGCCGGTCGCCGGCACCGGGGCGGCCCGGCGCACGGCGGCCGTCACGCGGCCGCGGCACCGCCGGCGCCCTCGCCCAGGATCGCATCGATCGGTTCCGGACGGTGGACCGCATACCCCTGCGCGAAGTCGATGTCCATCGCGCGCATCAACGCCAGGACCTCGGCGCTCTCGACCCACTCGGCGATGGTCTGCTTGCCCACCACCCGCGCCAGGTCGCGGATGCAGCGCACGGTCGCCTGGTCCAGCGCATCGGCGTGGGCGTCGCGCACGAACTGGCCATCGATCTTCAGGAAGTCCACCGGCAGCGTCTTCAGGTAGCCGAACGAGGACAGGCCGCTGCCGAAGTCGTCGAGCGCGAAGCGGCAGCCCAGCGCGCGCATGGCGGCAAAGAAGCGCGTCGCGTCGCCCATGTTGGCGATCGTCGCGGTCTCGGTCACCTCGAAGCAGATCCGGCGCCCGTCGACCCCGGACTCGCGCAGGATGTCCTCGGCATAGCGGTGAAAACCGCGATCGCCTATCGAATGCCCGGAAAGATTGATGGCCAGCATGCCGACCGCGTCCAGGCTGGCGTCGTGTTCGCGCAGCCAGTCGAGCACGTTGTGCAGCACCCAGCGGTCGATGCGGCCCACGAGCTGGTAGCGCTCGGCCGCCGGCATGAAGGCGCCCGGCAGCACCAGGGCGCCGTGCTCGTCGATCATGCGCACCAGGATCTCGTAGTGCGCCGCGCCGGCATCCGGGCGCAGCGCCGCGATGCGCTGGCAAAACAGCACGAAGCGGTTCTCCTCGATGGCCTCCTGCAGCCGCGTGGCCCAGCGCATCAGCCCCTGGCTGGCCAGCGCCGCGCCCTCGCTGTCGGCATAGGCGTGCACGCGGTTGCGCCCCAGTTCCTTGGCCGTGTAGCAGGCCACGTCGGCCGCCTGCAGGATCGCCGCCGCGCTGGGCCAGCGCCGGTCCAGCGGCACGATGCCGATGCTCGAGCCGATGCGGTAGCGCCGGCCCTCGTGCACGAAGCGAAACGCATCGATCTGCTCGCAGATGCTCTGGGCGATGTCGTGCGCGGGCTCGGCCTCGCAGTGCGACAGGATCACGCCGAACTCGTCGCCGCCCAGTCGTGCCAGCGTGTCGCCGGTGCGCACGCAGCGGCGCAGCAGCGCGGCGATCTGCCGCAGCAGTTCGTCGCCCACAGAATGCCCGCAGGCGTCGTTGACGATCTTGAACTGGTCCAGGTCGATGTACAGCAGCGTGTGCACTGCGCCGGTATCGTGCGCCGAGGCCAGTTCGCGCTGCAGGCAGCTGTCGAATTCCGGCCGGTTGGGCAGCCCGGTGAGCGCGTCGTGGCTGGCCCGGTAGGACATCTCGCGCGCCAGTTCGCGCTGCTCGGAGATGTCGTGGAACACGAGCACGACGCCGCGGATCCGGCCGGTGTTGTCGCGGATCGGCGCCGCCGAGTCCGACACGTAGATCTCGCGGCCGTCGCGGGCCACCAGGATGCTCGACTCCTGCAGCCGCGGATCGCGCGCCTCGGCCCGCGGCTGCTGGGCCAGCAGGGCGGCCGCCGGGTCGACCGCGGGCTGGCGCGACGTCTCGTCGACGACGCGAAAGACCTGCGCGAGCGCGCGCCCCGCCGCTTCGGCCAGCGGCCAGCCGGTAAGGCGCTCGGCCACGGGGTTCAGGTACTCGATGCGACCGTGTTCGTCGGTCGCGATCACCCCGTCGCCGATCGAGCGCAGCGTCACGCTCAGCCGTTCGTGCTGCGCGGCCAGCTCCGCCACCATCTTGCGCGACTCGGTCACGTCCTGGATGAGCACGGCAAACAGGTTCGGCGCCGGCCGGTAGGCCACGACGTCGTACCAGCGCCCGATGGCCTCCGAGAAGTTCTCCAGGTGCACGCTGCGGCCGGTGAGCGCGACGGCGCCGAAGACGCCGATCCAGTCGGCCGGATCGTTCTCGGTGCCAGGCAGGACTTCGGTGACGCGTTTGCCGACGATTGCTTCCGGCCGCAGCCCCGTCATGGCCGTGTAGGCCGCGTTGCAGGCCAGGAAGACGTAATCGACCGGCCGGTTGCGCTCGTCGGTGACGATCTCATGCAGCGCAAACCCGGTCTGCATGTGCTCGAAGAGCGCGCGGTAGCGCTCTTCGCTCTGCACCAGGGCGGTCAGCGCGTCCTCGCGGCGCGTGACATCGGTGATGACCACGCTGATGCCCTCGACGCGGCCCTCGCGCACGTCGGGCAGATAGGAGATGCTGTAGCGGCGCGGCGCGGCTCCCGGATCGGTCACCATGCGCTCGAACGACTGCGGCACGCCGGCCAGCGCCAGTTCGAGGTTCTGCCGGACGCTGTCGACGATGGCGTCGCCGACCAGGTCGCGCAGCATCCGGCCGCGGATCTGCTCCGGGGTCAGGTGGAAGCGCTCGGCGTAGCGCCGGTTGCAGACCTCGATGCGCAGGTCGCGGCTCCAGTAGCTGACCATCACCGGCAGCGAATCGAGGATGGTCTGCTCGCGGCGCAGCGCGTGCACGGCGTTCGCCGCCGCCTGCTGCGCGCTATCGGCCGGTGCCGGGTCGTCGGTCGCGTATCGGCTCTGCACGACGGCATGCCTTCCCATGCGGCTTTTCGGAGCCGCATTGTCCGTGACTTTGGATATCTCCGATGTCGCGCCGCAGCATCCGCGGTGCGCGACGCGCTATTCGCGCCCGTCCGGCCGCGTCGCGGCCGGCGCCGGCTTGCGCGCCAGCGAGGCATAGCGCGTCAGCAGCCGTCCACCGTCCTTCTGCCATACGTCGACGACAAACCAGGTGCTGGTTACCGGATGACCCTTGACCGCGCGCCGCACGTCCAGCAGGCAGCTGACGACATCGACCGTATCGAAGCTGCGGACCGCGAGGTTGCGCACCTGGCCGGCCTGCAGCGGCGCGTTGCGCTGCGCCGCGAGCCATTCGGCGCCGTCCTGCTCCTCGGGATTGGCGGCGCTGCGCGCGCCGAAGTCCGGCGCCAGGATGGCCAGCACCGCCTCGCGCCTGTCCTCCCGCAGCGCCTGGATCAGCGCGCGCTCGCGCTCCAGGTACCGGCTGACGGGGCGCGTCGCCGTGGCCGTGCCGGGGACCGGCACCGCCGCCGGAGCAGGCGCATCGGACGGAGCAGGCGCATCGGACGGAGCAGGCGCATCGGACTGCGCATGGGCGGCAACGCCGGCGCACAGCAGTGCCGCGAGCAAAACGGATTTCATGGTCGGACCTCCGGCACGCAGCCAATGCAGGCGCCGGCCAACCGGGTGCCGCCCCCTGGGGTGCCGCAGCCGCGCCCGCCGTCACCCGTTGCCGGCCAGGCGGCCCTTCTGCCCCGAGGAATCGGGGTAGCCGGCGCCGGATCGTGCAGGCGGCGTTGGGCCATTCGCCCTGCATCTTCCACTGCGTATTGTCGGCAAAGGGTATCAGGGGACCACCAAAAGTCCAGGCGCGCCCGTCGCGGTTCCCGGCGCCGTCGCCACCACGCCCGGCGCCGCCGACGGCGATCGCCCAGAATCCAGGAGATTCATTATGTTATTGATTTATATGTATTTTCATGACGACGCGCAGGCGGCCCGAACCCTTCTGCTCGCCGACCCCGGAAACACGTCATCAGGACCGCGCGCACCGCGCCGATCTCCACAACATGAGCGCCGATGACGACCTCTGCTTCAATGATCTGCACCGCGACACGCCCGTCGTCGCGCGCGCGCCGGCCACGATGGCCGAGTTCCTCGCCAACGGTTTTCCGCCGGGAGGCGGCCTGCATACGCTCGCCGCGCTCGCCCGCCTGCCCGATCCGGGCGACCGGCACGCCGGCATGCGGCAGAAGCTGCTGAACATCCTGGAGATACAGCAACGCGGCAGCACTTGCGCCGCCGCACGGTCGGCATAACATCGCGGGCTTGCGTTGTGCCGGCCGGTTGCAGGCGCGGCCGCGCGTCGAGGGGGAAACCATGAAACATCGTTACCTTGCGGCCGCGCTGCTGGCCGCTGCAGGCATGGCCGGCGCACGCGCCGCCGATGGCGCCGGCGCCACCTGGCCGACCAGCACCGAGGGTGCGCGCCAGTTCGTCGCGGACGCGGAAGGGCGCATTGCCCGCTCCAGCATCGTCACCAACCGTGCCGACTGGATCCTGGCCAACTTCATCACCGACGACACCGAGGCGCTGGCGGCCGATGCCGACCAGGCGGCCAACGAGCTGGGCACGCAACTGGCGGTCGCGGCCACGCAGTTCGATCACGTCGCGGCAGCGCCCGAGGTACGCCGCAAGCTCGACCTGCTCAAGCGCGGGCTGGTCGTGGCCGCCCCGAAAGATCCGCAGCACAGCGCGGAACTGGCCAGGATCATGTCCTCGATGCAGGGCGATTACGGCCGCGGCAAGTGGTGCCCGGGGGCCGACCAGGCCTGCCTCACCCTCAACGACCTGGAAAAGATCATGGCCGAGAGCCGCGACCCGGAGCAGCTGCGCCGCGCCTGGGCGGGCTGGCACAAGGTCTCGCCGCCCTACCGCGACCGCTACGCGCGCTTTGTCGAGCTCTCCAACGAAGGCGCCCGCGAACTGGGCTATGCCGACGCCGGCGTGCTGTGGCGCTCCGGCTACGACATGCCGGCCGGGGCCTTCGCTCCTGAAATGGAGCGCCTGTGGCTGCAGCTCAAGCCCCTGTACGACTCGCTGCACACCTACGTGCGCAACCGGCTGCAGGACAGGTACGGCGCCGCGGCCACGCGCCCCGACGGCCTGATCCCGGCACACCTGCTGGGCAATATGTGGAGCCAGACCTGGGACAACATCTATCCGCTGCTGGCGCCCCCGGGGGGCGACAAGGGCGTCGACATCACGGCCGCGCTGCAGGCGCACAAGCTCGGGCCCCAGGAAATCGTCAAGGACGCCGAGTCTTTCTTCGTATCGCTGGGGTTCGAGCCGCTGCCCGACACCTTCTGGAAGCGCTCGCTGTTCGTCAAGCCGCAGGACCGCGAGGTCGTCTGCCACGCCAGCGCCTGGGACCTGGACGACCAGCTCGATGTGCGCATCAAGATGTGCATCAAGACGGACGACGAGGACTTCATCACCGCGCACCATGAGCTCGGCCACGATTTCTACTTCCTGTCGTACCGCAACCAGCCGCCGATCTTCCGCGCCGGCGCCAATGACGGCTTCCACGAAGCCATCGGCGACACGATCGCGCTGTCGGTCACGCCGGAGTACCTGCAGCGCATCGGCCTGATCGACGCGGTTCCGGGACCGGAGGGCGACATCCCGCTGCTGCTGCGCCGCGCGCTGCAGAAGGTGGCCTTCATTCCCTTCGGCTACCTGGTCGACCAGTGGCGCTGGAAGGTCTTCGCCGGCGAGGTCGGGCCGCAGGACTACGACAGGCTCTGGTGGGACCTGCGCGCCCGCTACCAGGGTATCGCGCGGCCCGAACCGGCCGAGCCCGGCGGCTTCGACGCCGGGGCCAAGTACCACGTGGCCAGCGACACGCCGTATGCGCGCTATTTCATCGCGGACGTGCTGCAGTTCCAGTTCCACCGTGCGCTGTGCAAGGCCGCCGGCTACTCCGGACCGCTGCACCGCTGCTCGATATACGGCAACAAGGCCGCCGGCGCCAGGCTGCGCGCGATGCTGTCGCTGGGCGAGAGCCGGCCCTGGCCCGAGGCGCTCAAATCGATGACCGGCGAGGACAGGATGGACGCCAGCGCCATTCTCGAATACTTCGCGCCGCTCAAGACCTGGCTGGACCAGCAGAACGCGGCACGGGCGCGCAAGGTGGCGGTGGAGCAGTAATTGCCTACCCTCACCCGGCCCCTCTCCCGCAAGCGGGAGAGGGGCCGGGGGTGGCGGTAACCGGCTCGCTCAATACGCGGTCAGCGCCTCCGGTTCACCCGCCACGATCTGCGCCTCGCGCACGCCCAGGTGGTACAGCACGCTGACGAGCACCGCACCGATCAGCAGCAATGCCAGCCGTTCGCTGCCCTGCACGATGATCTGCGTGCGCTCGAGCGCGTCGCCGCTGAACAGGCCGGCACCGGCCACGAGCAGTAGCGGCGCGATCATGCCGACGGCAATGAAAACCCAGTGGATGAGGCGAATGGCCGGAACCGGTGCGGCCGCGCGGTTGCCCGACGGGATCAGGGACACAGTGGTTTGCGACATGAGAGCCTCCGTTGTCGATACGTTGAACACGGTGCCACTGTGCGCGCCGACGATGAACAAAGAATTAACTTCCCGCCGAACCGGTTCAGGAACCGTTCAGATCAGGTAGCGTGCTCGCGTGATGAGCGCGCGGATGGCGCGGTCCGCCGGCGCACGGTAGCCGTCGCGATGTCCATGGCACCTGCTGCTTGCGTCACCGTGGCGGAAGCCTCATATTATGGCGATCCCGCCGCGCGCATCAGCACCAGGAGTTCGCGTGTCCCGCCCATGCCGCCTCGCCGCCTGTGCACTGCTGGCACTGCTGTTGCCGGGTGACGTACTGGCGCAATCGGTGGCGCTGACCGGATCGATGGGCGAGCGCGCGCTGCTGGTGATCGACGGCGGACCACCCCAGGTGGTCGCCGTCGGCGAGTCGCGCCAGGGCGTTACCCTCGTCTGGGCCCGGGGCGAGACCGCGGTCGTCGAGATCGCCGGGCAGCGCCAGACGCTGCGCGTGGGCGAAAGCCCGGTGAGCGTGGCCGGCAAGGACGGCGCGGGCAGCGGCGCGCGCGTGGTATTGCAGGCCGGCACCGGCGGCCATTTCTACGGTACCGCGCGCTTCAACGGCGTCATGCTGCCCTTTTTGCTGGACACCGGCGCCTCCAACGTGGTGCTGGGCGCCGGACAGGCGGATCGGCTCGGCCTGAACTATCGCGCCGGCCGCCCCGGCCTCGTGACGACCGCCAACGGCAGCGCGCGGGCCTACCAGGTGCAGCTCGATTCCGTGCGGCTGGGCGATGCCGAGATCTTCAATGTCGCGGCCACGGTGGTGGAAAACGGCGCACCGGTAGTGCTGCTGGGCAACAGCTTCCTGGCGCATTTCCAGATGAAACAGGAAAACGGCCAGATGGTGCTCGAAAAGCACTACTAGCATGGGGCGCCGACAGCGCGCGGCGGCCGCAATGGCCTGCCGGCGCGCGCCAGCGTAACCAGACCCCTGGTTGCGCAGGGACATGCCGGGCGCGCCCGCCAAAATCGCGCAGCGTTTGGTACAGAATGGGGTTTCCTCGTCCGCATCCCCCTGGAGAGTCCATCATGAGAGATTCGCGCCACGCACTGCATCGCACCCTGCAGGCTGTCGCCGTGCCCGCCCTGGCTCTGGCCAGCGTCGCCGCATCCGCGGCGCTGCCGGTCGGGGCACCCGCGCCCGATTTCACCGCCCAGGCCGCGCTCGGCGGCAAGGCGTTCACGTTCTCGCTGGCCGAGGCGCTCAAGAAGGGCCCGGTGGTGCTGTACTTCTACCCGAAGGCCTTCACCAGCGGCTGCACCGTCGAGGCACACAATTTTGCCGAGGCCACGGAAAAGTTCTCCGCGCTGGGCGCGACGCTGATCGGCATGTCGGGCGACGACATCGACACGCTCAAGGACTTTTCGGTGCGCGAGTGCCGCAACAAGTTCGCCGTGGCGGCCGACTCCGGCGGCAAGGTGATGAAACAGTACGACGCCAACCTGGCCTTCCTGCCGAGCACGGCCGATCGAATCTCCTATGTCATCAGCCCGGCCGGCAAGGTGGCCTACGTGTACTCGAGCATGAGCCCCGATAACCACGTCGAGAATACGCTCAAGGCGGTTCAGGGCCTGCGCGGCGCCGGCCGCTAGGTACGCTGGAGCCCGGCCGAAACGCCCTTGGGGCAGGCTCCCGCCTTTTTATCCCTGTTGCCTACAATCCTTATGATTCGCGGTGCGAGAATTTATATCAATAGCGAAAAGTCATTGATTGGCAAAGATATTATTGAAAGCAAGCGCTAACAATACATAAGAAACAATGAACCTAAGCAGAATTTAAATTGACTTTATTTATATAAATTGGCGCAACACAATGCACTCCTGTCAGATGACCACAAACAAGACGAGGAGTAGCAGACGATGAGCGCGAAGAGTGGCGGCAAAACCTACAGTGCTGGCGTGAAGGAGTACCGCAGCACGTACTGGGAACCCAATTACGCCGTCAAGGACACCGACATCCTGGCGTGCTTCAAGATCACGCCGCAGCCGGGCGTGGATCGCGAGGAAATCGCGGCCGCGGTCGCGGCGGAGTCCTCGACGGGCACCTGGACCACGGTCTGGACCGACCTGCTCACCGACCTGGACTACTACAAGGGCCGTGCCTACCGCATCGAGGACGTACCCGGCGACGACAGTTGCTTCTACGCCTTCGTCGCCTACCCGATCGACCTCTTCGAGGAGGGCTCGGTCGTCAACGTGTTCACCTCGCTGGTCGGCAATGTCTTCGGCTTCAAGGCGCTGCGCGCGCTGCGCCTCGAGGACGTGCGCTTCCCGATCGCCTACGTCAAGACCTGCGGCGGACCACCCAACGGCATCGAGGTCGAACGCGACATCATGAACAAGTACGGCCGGCCGCTGCTGGGCTGCACGATCAAGCCCAAGCTGGGCCTGTCGGCCAAGAACTACGGCCGCGCGGTCTACGAGTGCCTGCGCGGCGGCCTGGACTTCACCAAGGACGACGAGAACGTCAACAGCCAGCCGTTCATGCGCTGGCGCGACCGCTTCGCGTTCGTCGCCGAGGCCATCCACAAGGCCGAGGCCGAGACCGGCGAGCGCAAGGGCCACTACCTGAACGTGACCGCACCGACCCCGGAGATGATGTACGAGCGCGCCGAGTTCGCCAAGGAACTGGGCATGCCGATCATCATGCACGACTACCTGACCGGTGGCTTCACCGCCAATACCGGCCTGGCCAACTGGTGCCGCAAGAACCGCATGCTGCTGCACATCCACCGCGCGATGCACGCGGTGCTGGACCGCAACCCGCACCACGGCATCCACTTCCGCGTGCTCACCAAGGCGCTGCGCCTGTCCGGCGGCGACCACCTGCACACGGGCACCGTGGTGGGCAAGCTCGAGGGCGACCGCGCCTCGACGCTGGGCTGGATCGACCTGCTGCGCGACCGTTACATCAAGGAAGACCGTTCGCGCGGCATCTTCTTCGACCAGGACTGGGGTTCGATGCCGGGCGCGTTCGCCGTGGCCTCCGGCGGCATCCACGTCTGGCACATGCCGGCGCTGGTGTCGATCTTCGGCGACGACTCGGTGCTGCAGTTCGGCGGCGGCACGCTGGGCCATCCCTGGGGCAATGCGGCCGGCGCCGCCGCCAACCGCGTCGCGCTCGAGGCCTGCGTGGCGGCCCGCAACCAGGGGCGGCAGCTGGAGAAGGAGGGCAAGGACATCCTGACGGCCGCCGCCCGGTCCAGCCCCGAGCTGCGCATCGCGATGGAGACCTGGAAGGAGATCAAGTTCGAGTTCGACACGGTCGACAAGCTCGACGTGGCGCACCGGTAGGCGCCCTCACCCCGATCCATCGTCAAATTGACCGCCCTGCACCGCCCTGCACCCTCTTCCTCCGGGAGAGGGTGGGGGTGAGGGCTCAAACCATCAGAACACCGAAAACGGAGCAAGAAGATGAGCGACATCCAGGATTACGCCTCCAAGCTGTCCGACGCCAACAGCCGCAAGTTCGAGACCTTCTCGTACCTGCCCGCGATGAGCAAGGACGAGATCCGCACCCAGGTGGAATACATCGTCAAGCGCGGCTGGAACCCGGCGGTGGAACACACCGAACCCGAGCACATGCAGGGCTCCTACTGGTACATGTGGAAGCTGCCGATGTTCGGCGAGACCGACGTCACCCGCATCCTTGCCGAGGTCGACGCCTGCCACAAGCTGCACCCGACCCACCATGTGCGCCTGATCGGCTACGACAACAAGCGCCAGTCGCAGGGGGCGTCGATGGTGGTTTATCGGGGAAAAACGGTTTAACAGCCCTCACCCCGCAACACACGCCGCACCGACGATTACCATGACCCCAGAAGACCGCGCCGCCCCGTACCGCGTCACCCGCGAGCCGTACTACCGCACCGTCACGGACGAGGTGACGCTCTTCGAGGCGGCCTACTCGGTGCGCATGCCGATGATGCTCAAGGGTCCCACCGGCTGCGGCAAGACCCGCTTCGTCGAATACATGGCGTGGAAGCTGGGCAAGCCGCTCGTGACCGTGTCCTGCAACGAGGACATGACGGCGTCCGACCTCGTCGGCCGCTTCCTGCTCGACGCCAGCGGCACGCGCTGGCAGGACGGGCCGCTGGCGCTGGCGGCGCGCATCGGCGCGATCTGCTACCTGGACGAGATCGTCGAGGCCCGGCAGGACACGACGGTGGTCATCCACCCGCTCACCGATACGCGCCGCGTGCTGCCGCTGGAGAAAAAAGGCGAGGTCGTGCAGGCCCACGCCGACTTCCAGCTGGTGGTGTCGTACAACCCCGGCTACCAGGCGCTGATGAAGGACCTGAAGCAGTCGACCAAGCAGCGCTTCGGCGCGCTCGACTTCACCTACCCGGCGCACGCCGTCGAGCAGGAGATCGTCGCGCACGAATCCGGTGCCGCGGCCGAGGTTGCCGGCAAGCTCGTGTCGATCGCCGAGCGGGCGCGCAACCTCAAGGGCCACGGGCTGGACGAAGGCATCTCCACCCGGATGCTGGTCTACGCCGGTTCGCTGATCGCCCGCGGCGTCGCGCCCATCGATGCCTGCCGGGTGACCCTGGTGCGGCCGATCACCGACGATCCGGACATGCGCGACGCGCTGGACGCCGCCGTCACCACCTACTTCTAGCCGCCCGCACCCGCCGGCGCCGCGCCGCCCGCCCCGCGCCATGTCCGCGCCATGTCGATAGACCTGGACGATTTCGCCGATCTTGCCGAACCGCTGGGCGCGCACGCCCGGGAGGTGCTGCGCGCGTGCTGGTACGAGGCGGCGCGCAGCTTCTCGGCGGCCGGCCTCGACGGGGTCTACCTCAAGGGCGCGCGCGCGCTGCACGCGCTGGGCCGCGGCCACGAGCTCGTGGCCAGCTTCCTGCAGGAAGCCCCGATCCTGGCCCGCGAGGTCGGCGAGGAGGCCGTCGTCGACCTGGTCGACACCGCCCTGCGCTGCGTCTCCAAGACCAGCGGCAGCGTGGTGGCCGCGCTGATCGACACGAGCCCCGTCGCCGCGCGCCGCCTGGGCGAACGCGAACTCTTCCACGGCTACCTGCACCTGGTCGAGACCCTGCTGGCACAGGTGCCGCGGGGCGTGCGGCCGCTGCTCGGCCAGCTCGACACGCTGCTGGGCCAGCTGACGCTGGGCGGCCTGCGCCGCTGGGCGCATTGGGGCGCGCAGGCGCACCGCAGCGACTTCGACGCGCAGGTGCGCTACTTCGGGCTGGAGTCGCCCGAAGCGCTGGCGGTGCTGCAGCAGGAGCGCAAGGGCACGCTGTTCGTCGACGTGCAGCGACGCCTGGCCATGTACCTGCGGGCGCTGTGGGGCCGCGACTTCTTCCTGCGCCCCACCTCGGGGGACTACGAAACGCGCGAGGGCTACCAGCCGTATGTCGAGCACCACCTGATCCACGTGCCCGACGCCTACGACGACCAGGCCGGCGTCAACGGCCTGGGCCTGTACCGGGCCGCGGTGGCGCATGCCGCCGCCCACCTCGTGCACACCCGCGCGGCGCTGTCGGCGCAGGCGCTCAACCCGCTGCAGATGGCGCTGGTCGGCATCGTCGAGGACGCGCGCGTCGAAGCGCTGGCGATCCGCGACTTTCCGGGGCTGCGCACGGTCTGGTCGGTCCTGCACAGCGTCGATGCCGCGGCCGCGGCGACCCTGGGCGATCACCTGAGCCGGCTGGCGCGCGCCCTGCTCGATCCGGCCTACGCCGACGACGGACTGCTGGCGACGCACGGACGCCGGCTCTTTGCCGCCGCCCGGCAGCGGCTGGACGACAACGCCATCTCCTGGGAGATCGGCGTCGAACTGGCAGGCATCGTGACCGGGGCGCAGGGCCGCGGCCTGCCGGCCTTCGCGCCGCGCACCGACCACGTGCGCGCGCCCTATCGCGACGACAACCGCTACCTGTGGCAATTCGACGAGGCGAGCGACGGCCCCGACGCCGGGGTGCTGCCCTGGATGCAGGGCCAGGTGCGGCGCAAGGTCGGCCTGATGGAATTCATCAACGAGACCGACGTGGAGACCGCCGGCGACGATGCCCAGGAGGTCTGGGTGCTGTCGAGCGAGCTCTTTCCCTACGAGGACGAGGGCGTCTCGTACAACCAGCGCGAGGGCCGGGAGCCCACGCCCGAACCGCACCACTATCCGGAATGGGACTACCAGATCCAGGTCGAGCGGCCCGGCTGGGTCACCGTGCTCGAGCCGCGCGCACCCTTGGGCGATGCGGCCGCGGTCGATGCCGTGGTGACGCGCCACAAGGCGCTGGTGGGCCGCCTCAAGCGCCTGATCGAGACCCTGCAGCCCCAGGGCGTGCAGCGCGTGCGCCGCCTGGAGGAAGGCGACGAGGTGGACATCAATGCGGCCATCGCCTCGATGGTGCAGATGCGCCAGCACCAGCAGCCCGATACGCGCATCATGATGCGCGACGTGCGCAAGCGCCGCGACCTGGCGGTGCTGCTGCTCATCGACCTGTCGCAGTCCACCGGCGAGAAGCTGCGCGGCAGCGACCAGACCGTCCTCGACCTGGCGCGCGAGGCCGGCGTGCTGCTGGCCGATGCGATGACGCGCATCGGCGATCCGTTCGCCATCCACGGCTTTTCGTCGGACGGCCGGCACGACGTGCGCTACCAGCGCTTCAAGGACTTCGACGCGCCCTACGACGGCGACGCCAAGGCGCGCCTGGCGGCCATGGCCAGCGGCCTGTCGACGCGGATGGGGGCGGCCCTGCGCCACGCCGGCAGCCTGCTGCAGCGCTGCCCGCAGTCGCGCAAGCTGCTGCTGGTGCTCACCGACGGCGAACCGGCCGACGTCGACGTGCGCGATCCGCAATACCTGCGCCACGACGCGCGCAAGGCCGTCGAGGCGCTGGCGCGCAGCGGCATGACGAGCTACTGCCTGTCGCTCGATCCGCGCGCCGACGACTACGTGTCGCGCATCTTCGGCCCGCGCAACTACCGCGTGCTCGACCGCGTGGAACGGCTGCCCGAGCAGCTGCCGGCGCTGTACCTGGGGTTGACGGGCAGATAGGAGCCATCGCCCTCATGAGGGTTCCGTCTACGGTTTGATCGCCCGATACAGGAACGGCAGACTGACATCCATCCGGTAATCCACACCGGAGTGCGTATCGTCGAACTCTTCGTAGCGGTGCGCCACCCGCAGCTGCGTCAGGCGCTTGCAGAGGATGCGCGCGCCGTAGTGCAGCCGGTACTGGTCGCGCCAGCCGCAGTCGAAGTAAAAGCCGCGCAGGCTGCGCAGCGCCGCGGCGTGCGCCTCGACCAGGTGGATCGGGTCGTGCTGCAGCCAGCGCTGCCAGCGCGCCTCGATGGGTTCGCCGGTCTCCAGGTTGTAGGGCAGGCGAAAGCCGTTGGGGGCGCGCGGGTCCGGGTCGTAGCTGGCGGCCATGCCCAGGTTCATCAGGCAATGCACCTGCGCCGGGCTCGGGTGGTGCGACGCGTGAAACGCCGCGATGAAGCGCGCCACGCGGCCGTCGTCGCGCCCGCCGTCGGCGCCGCGCTCGCTGCGGCGTACGTCGACCGGGCCGGGCCGGCGCGGCCGGGCGCGGTGACGCGCCAGTTCGTCCAGCGTGTTGGGCCAGTCGGGCCGGTAGCAGAAATCGAAATAGCAGTCGCCGGAGTGGCTGGCCACCGCGCCCCAGTAGCGCGCGTACTTCATGCCGTGGATCAACGCCCCGTAGCCGCCGGAGGACTTGCCGAAGCAGGCGCGATGCTCGCGGTGCGCCAGCGTACGGAACTGCGCATCGACGAAGGGGATCAGTTCGCGCGTGAGGTAGTCGGCGTAATTGCCGATGGCCGTCGAGTTGATGTACTGGTTGCCGCCCAGCCGCGTGAAGCAGTCGGGAAAAACGATGATCGCCGGCCCCATGCGCTTTTCAAACAGCAGGCGCTCGGCTTTTTCGGCGACGTTTTCCTCGAACGCCCGCCAGTTCACGTGGGCGGCACCGGCGGCGGTATAGCCGACGAGATCGAACAGCACCGGGAAGCGGCGCCCGCGCACGCTGGCCGAGCGCGACGCCGCGCTGCCGTCGTACTGGGGCGGCAGCCACACGGGAAAGCGGCGCACGTGCGGATCGCCCAGCGGATTGCCGGCCAGGATGCGCGAATCGTGTTCGAGCCAGACGATGCGGCCGCGCGGTACGCCGGCAAGACGTGCGGTCATGGGAGCGCCCTCATAAGAAAAGGCCCCGCGAACGGGGCCCCTTCAATTACCCGGCAAGCTCCGATCGGTGGGTACCGGCTCGCGTGGGTTTCTGGCGCATCAGAAGAAACGCCAGTCAGGACCGGCTATGCCGGTTTCGAAATCATTCTAGGCACACCCGTCACGGCGCGTCAATGCCCCATGGACGAAGCACCCGCCACCAGGACCGGATCGGCGCGATACTGCTGCGGAAACAGGCGCTGCAGGTTGCGCACCTTGGGCAGGTCGAAGATGGCGATGTAGCGGCTGTCGGGGTGCAGCGTCGCGTAGTCCTGGTGGTAATCCTCGGCGGCGAAGAATGCCGACAGCGGCTCGACGCGCGTGGCGATGCGGTGCGCAAGAACGCCGGCCTGGTCGAGTTGCCGGATATAAGCGTCGGCTACGCGCTTTTGTTCGTCGTTGACGGTGAAGATCTCCGAGCGGTACTGGCTGCCGTGGTCGGGCCCCTGGCGGTCGACCTCGGTCGGATCGTGCGCCACGGAAAAGAACACCCGCAACAGCGTGCCGTAGCTGACGACCGCCGGGTCGAAGCTGACCTGCACCGATTCGGCGTGCCCGGTGCGCCCGGTGCTGACGATGTCGTACTGCGCCGTCACGCTGTTGCCGCCGGCATAGCCCGATACGGCCTGGCGCACGCCCTTGACGTGCTGGAAGACTTTTTGCACGCCCCAGAAGCACCCTCCGGCGAAAACCGCCGTCTGCGGACCGGCGCTGGCCGGTGCCGCCGCGTCGAGTTGCGGCGCGGGTACCAGCACGGCGTCCTCGGCGGCCGCCGCCATCGGGCCAGCGGCGGCGGCAACGAGCAGTACCGCACCGGCAATCCAGGCAATCTTCATGATTTTCCTTCCGTGGGGTCAAAGGCGAGCGCCAGCCCGTTGATGCAGTAGCGCAGTCCGGTCGGCGGCGGGCCGTCGTCGAAGACGTGGCCCAGGTGTCCGCCGCAGCGGCGGCAATGCACTTCGGTACGGCGCATGCCGAAGGTGTCGTCCGTCGTAGTGCCCACCGCCTGGTCCAGCGGCTGCCAGAAGCTGGGCCAGCCGGTGCCGCTGTCGAACTTGGTGGCCGACGAGAACACGGCCAGCGCACAGCCGGCACAGCGAAAAGTGCCCGCCCGCTTCTCGTGATCGAGCGGGCTGGTGAACGCCCGCTCCGTCGCCGCCTCGCGCAGCACCGCATACTGCTGCGCGCTGAGCAGGCGGCGCCATTCGGCCGGCGTGTGCTCGACCTCCCAATGGGCCGGCACGCCCGCCGCAGCCGCCAGGACCGGGCCACGCGGCTGGGCGCGCACCCAGCGCTCCAGGCCCAGGGCCGTCGCGGCGGCGCCAGCGCCGGCCAGCCAGTAGCGTCGGTTCACGTGCATCGGGGTGCTCCGGAATAGGTTTGTGTGACAGGGTAACGGTTGGTCGCCGCGGCCGGCCGATTCTTACACCCCGAGTCGCGGGCGCAACCCGGCGCCGTCCATCGGCATGCCGTCGCGCCGAACCAGGTTATTGGACCGCAGCCGGGTCGCGCAATTCCGCCAGGGCGGCGGAAAAAACCTGCAACAGCTGATCGATCGCACCCGCGCCGGTCACCGGCGAGCACAACATCATGTTGTGGAAAGGCGTTATTAGTACGCCACGATTCAACAGGTAGAGGTGCAGGCACGCCTCCAGCGCCTCGTCCATGGCCGCACGCGCCTCGTGGCCATTGCGCGGCGGCAGCGCGCAAAACTGCCATTCGCAGCGCGCGCCGATGCGGCTGACGCTCCAGCCCAGCCCGTGCGCCCCGATGCACTCGCGCAGGCCGTCGGCCAGGCGCTGCGCGCCAGCCAGCATGGCTTCATATGCGGGCGCCGTGGCCACCTCGCGCAGCATGATGCCCACCGCGGCCAGCCCCAGCATATTGCCGGCCAGCGTGGTGCCGATGCCCGAGTGTCCCGGTGGCGCCTGGTCCTTGGCCGCGCGCATCCGGGCGCCCAGTTCCGCGCCGAAGCCGTATACCGCGCAGGGCAGGCCGCCGGCAATGGCCTTGCCCAGCACCAGGAAATCGGCGGCAATGCCGTGCGCCCGCGCATAGCCGCCCGGCGCGGCACTGATGGTGTGGGTCTCGTCGACGATGAGCAGCGTGCCCGCGGCGCTGCAGGCGGCGCGCACGGCCTCCAGGTAACCGGGCAGCGGCAGCACCATGCCCACGTTCGTCATGGCCGGCTCGGCGATCACGCAGGCCACGCTGCGGTCGGCCAGCGCACCTTGCAGCGCCGCGATATCGTTGAAGGGCACCGGGCGCGTATGCGCGGTGACGTCGTAGACCTGCCCCAGCAGGCTGGCGCGGGTGCGCGCGGTCGCCGGTGCGCCGGGCGCCGACCCGGCGTGCAGGTCGACGAACACGTCGTCGACGGTGCCGTGGTAGCAGCCGTCGAACACGACGATGTTCGGCCGGCCGGTCGCGGCGCGCGCCCAGCGCAGGCAAAAGCGGTTGGCATCGCTGGCCGACAGCGCCAGCTGCCACAGCGGCAGGCCGAAGCGCTCGGCCAGCAGCGCGCCCACGGCCGGCGCCTCGGTGCCGGGCAGCATCGCCCCCAGGCCCAGCGGCAGCCGCTGCGCCAGCGCCTGCACGAGCGCGGCAGGACTGTGGCCGAACATCGCGGCCGTATCGGCCAGGCAGAAGTCGGCATGGACGTGGCCATCGGCGCAGACCAGTTGCGCGCCAGCGGCGTGCTCGACGAACAGCGGTGTCGGCGTGCCCCAGTCGTTCATCCAGTGCAGCGGCACGCCGTACAGGAAGTGGCGCGCGCCGGCTTGCGCCAGCTGCGCGCAGCGGGGGTGGCGCCGCAGGAAGGTGCGTACCTCGCGCGCGTGCAGGTGGCGAAGGTGGTCGCGGGGGATCAATCGAAGGGCTATCGGGGCATGCGCCCTCACCCCCGGCCCCTCTGCCGCCCTGCGGGAGAGGGCCGGGGTGCGGGCGCTACGCCACCGCGTCGAACGATTCGGCCAGGATGCGCATGCCCTCGTCGAGGACCGCGTCGGAGACGGTCAGTGGCACCAGCACGCGGATGATGTTGGCGTAGGAACCGCAGGACAGCAGGATCAGGCCGCGGCGGGCCGCCTCGCTCACCAGGCGCCGGGTCAGTTCGGCGTCGGGCACGTGGTCCTTGCCGGCCTCGAACAGCTCCATGGCCACCATCGCGCCCAGTCCGCGCACCTCGCCCACCGACGCGTGCTTGCGGGCAATGGCCTGCAGCCCGGCGGTGATGCGCTCGCCGATCACGCGCGCCCGCGCCAGCAGGTTTTCGCGCTCGAACACCTTGATGACTTCGATGGCCGCGACGGCCGACAGCGGGTTGCCGGCGTAGGTGCCGCCCAGGCCGCCCGGGTTGGGGGCGTCCATGATGTCGGCACGGCCGATGACCGCGGCGATGGGAAAGCCGCCGGCCAGCGACTTGGCCATCGTGATGAGGTCGGGCACCACGCCGGAGTGCTCGATCGCCAGCCAGGTGCCGGTACGGCCGGCGCCGGTCTGGATTTCATCGGCGATGAAGACGATGCCGTGGCGGTCGCACAGCGCACGCAGTGCCTGCAGGAATTCGGTGGGCGCGACGTAGAAGCCGCCCTCGCCCTGCACCGGCTCGACGATGATGGCGGCGACGCGCTCGGGCTCGATGTCGTTCTTGAAGATGTGTTCGATCGAGGCCAGCGCATCGGCCACGCTGACGCCGTGCAGCGCCGACGGAAAGCGCGCATGGAAGATCTCGGCCGGAAACGGCCCGAAGCCCGCCTTGTACGGCGCGACCTTGCCGGTAAGCGCCAGCGTCAGCATGCTGCGGCCGTGAAAGCCGCCGCCGAAGGCGATGACGCCCGAACGCCGGGTGTGGGCGCGGGCGATCTTGATGGCGTTCTCCACCGCCTCGGCGCCGGTGGTGACGAAGAACGCCTTCTTGGGCGCGTCGCCGGGCGCCAGCGCATTGAGGCGCTCGGCCAGTTCCACCAGCGGCTCGTAGGCCAGCACCTGGAAGCAGGTGTGCGTGACGCGATCGAGTTGCGCCTTGACCGCCTCGACGATCTGCGGATGGCGGTGCCCGGTGTTGAGCACGGCGATGCCGCCGGCGAAGTCGACGTAGCGGCGCCCCTCGACGTCCCAGACCTCGGCATTGAGCGCGTGATCGACGAAGATCTCGTGCACCTGGCCCGAGCCGCGGGGCATGGCGGCGCGGCGCCGAGCCATGAGGGCCGCATTGGTGTTCTGCGAGTGGCTCACGTGGGGATCGCGCTTCATAGGGGGCTCCAGGGTCACCGCCAGGACGACAAACCATGATTGTAGTCCGGTCGGCGCAGGCATACAGGCACCACAATGACCCGCAAGGCGGCCGGATGTGGCACCCCGCCGGCGCGTGCCGCCGCCGGCTCCCTGCTAGGCGCTAATCCGGTTACGCTAATTTGCAAAAATTAGCCTTCCGGCGGGCGGCGGGCGCCCGTACGGGCGCTCGCAAGCGCTTAGTATGTGCGCACGCCGGCGCGCAAGGTCCGCCGCGGTGGAGCGGCGTGGCCCCGTGCGATTCGTGCCGGATTGGGCTCGCAAATTGGGCTCGCAATTAGGCCAACCACCGGCGGTCGGAATGATCGAGGATCGCCCTCGGGCGCCGGCGCCCGTTCAGAAAGGTAATGCCGTGAAACCATTGGAAAGTTCCTTCGCGGCGGCAACGCCGCCCGCCCCGCGCAGCGCGCGGCGACGCGGCGGCCTGGCCGCCGCGCTGAGCCTTGGCCTGGCGCTGGCCGGCACCGCCGCCCAGGCGACGCTGGGCGGCGCCACCGCCACCGTCGAGACCGACCGCCTGCAGGTGGGCGCACGGGTTGCACGCATCGCCCATCTGGCCTTCACGGTGCACGAACTGAGCACCGCCGACGGCGGCACCGTGCGCGAATATGTCTCGCCGGCGGGCGTGGTCTTCGCGGTGAGCTGGCACGGCCCGGCCAAGCCGGACCTGCGCCAGCTGCTGGGCAGCCACTTCGACACGCTGGGTCGCTCGCAGAACCGCCAGCGCGGCAGCCACAGCCAGCTGGCGATCCACGAAGGCAATATCGTCTTCGAATCGCAGGGCCGGATGCGCTCGTTCCACGGGCGCGCCTACCTGAACGACGCCCTGCCCGCGGGCGTCACCAGCAATGACATCGAATAAGGCCGCAACCGCCATGCAAAGAATTCTCCTGTCCATAGCCGCCCTGGCGGCGAGCGTGCTGGCCGTGTCCTGCGGCGGCAGCGGCGGCGGTGCATCGAACGCCAGCAACAGCACCGGCGCGGGCTCGCAGTTCCAGCAGATCGCGCAGTGCAACGCCTCCCAGCCCCAGTCGCTGCTGCCGGTGCCGACCACCGGCAACCAGGTGCCGGCGATGGTCGACTTCGGGCCCTGCGCCTACGGCGTGATGCCCGGTTCGGCTGCCGGCACCGCACCGACGCTGTTCATCGTCGGCTCGGTGAACGCGCCCTTCACCAGCGTGACCATCTGCGTGCCCGGCAGCACCACCTGCCAGACCATCGACCACGTGCTCGTCGACACCGGCTCCTACGGGCTGCGCGTCATGTCCTCGGTGCTCAACGCCAACATGGTCCTGCCGGCCATCAGTTCCACCGACACCGGAGGCGGTCCGCTGATCGAATGCGTGCAGTTTGCCGACGGCTACTCCTGGGGTTCGGTCCGCGGCGCCGACGTGCGCATGGCGGGCGAAGTCGCCACGGGCATCTCGCCGGTCGGCGGCATTCCGATACAGGTGATCGGCGACGCCAGCGCCTACACGGTGCCGTCGACGTGCACGTCCACCACTCCCGGCGGCACGACGCTGACGGCGCTCAACGACGTCATCGCCTTCGGTGCCAACGCGGTGCTGGGGGTCGGTTTCTTCAATCAGGATTGCGGCACCGGCTGCACCACCCAGCTGAGCAATTTCTACTACCGCTGCCCGACGACCAACGGCTGCACCGAATCGAGAGCGGCGCTGAACCAGCAGCTGACCAACCCGGTGTATGCGTTCAGCACCGACAACCAGGGCGTCGTGCTGACGATGCCGCCGCTGGCCGACGGCACCGGGACGGTCAATCCGCAGGGGACCCTGGTCTTCGGGGTGAACACGAACACGAACAATGCGGCAAGCAGCACTGCCGGCCTCAATGTCTACCAGGCCTCGTCGCAGGGAAACTTCTTCAGCACGCTGACCGGGTCCACCGGCTACACCGTCAGCACGACGACCACGTACTCCAACAGCTTCATCGACAGCGGCTCCAACGCCCTTTACCTGCCGGGGACGACCATCCCATCCGACCCGACCGCCGGCTGGTTCATTCCGACGTCGCCCTCGACCATCATCCAGGTCAGCGCCACGCAGCAGGGCAGCAATGCGCTGGGAACCGCGGGCATCGGCCATACGAACAGCCTCACGTTCGATGTCGCCAACGTCAACACGGTGTTCAAATTCAACACCGTCAACATCACGGACACGGCCTATAACGGACTGGCGGCTCCGGCCAGCACCGGTAGCATTTCGACGGGCGGCGTCGACTGGGGCATGCCGTTCTTCTACGGCAAGTCCATCTACGCCGTGCTGGAAAACCAGACCCAGGTGGTGAACGCCGTTCCGGCGACCGGGCCGTTCTGGGCGTTTTGATGGCATCGGCGGGTTGATACCCCCCTGCCGCCTGCGGGGGCGGGCGGGGGTGAGGGTCGCCAGCAAAAAAAAGCGCCGGATGACCGGCGCTTTTCTTATGCGCGCATGGCGCTCAACCGCCCTTGCCCGCCCGCAGCGCCCACAGGTGGGCGATGTCGCCGGCGCCATCGCTGCCGGTCACGCCGCGCAGGATCTGGATGGCATGGGCCTTGTCGCCGGCGTGCAGGTAGGCGATGCCGGCGTGCAGCTTGGCGTCCTCGGCGTGGCGCAGGCCGCC
>JBBISD010000033.1:0-27859 GCA_037441485.1 Burkholderiales bacterium | reverse complement strand
GGCCGGGGTGCCGGGCAGCGCCGCAGCCCCGGCGGGCGCGGCTCCGGCCGCAACGTCGGCTACCGCCGGCAAGCCGGCCGTGGCCGACGGCGCCGATGCGGCCGCGCGGCTCATGCTCCAGGTGGGCGCCTTCAAGAGCGCCGATGACGCCGATGTCCTGCGCGCCCGCGTCGCCCTGCTGGGCCTCGATGCGAAGGTGTCCGCCACCGAGGTCGACGGTGCGACGCTGTACCGGGTGCGCCTGGGGCCGTATGGCCAGCTGGACGATTTGAACGGAATCCGCCGCACCTTGTCCGAGAACGGCATGGAGCCGCAGATCGTGCACCTGAAATGACCGCCGCACACCGCGGCCGGCCCGCCATGCCTGGCGCCAGCCCTGCCCCCGAACCCGCGAGGAAACCCATGTCCAGCACCATCCGCCGGCGCGATCTCATGATCGCCATCAGCGCCACCCCCCTGCTTGCCGTCCGCGGCGCCGTCGGCCAGGCGCCGTCGGCGCCCGCGCCCGGCACCGATTACACCGTGCTGGCCAATCCGCAACCGACCGATTCACCCGGCAAGATCGAGGTGCTCGACTTTTTCTGGTACGGCTGCCCGCACTGCTACGCGTTCCTGCCGGACATGGAAGCGTGGCGCCGCAAGCAGCCGGCCGACGTCTCGTACCGCCACGCGCCGGTGGATTTCGGCGATCCGGGCCGCGAGGCACACACCCGCCTGTTCTGCGCGCTGCAGGTGCTGGGCAAGGTGGACGACCTGCACGTCAAGGTCTTCGATGCCTTCCACCAGAAGCACATGCGCTTCACCGACACGGACGCCATCGCCGACTTCATGGCGGCCAACGGCATCGCGCGCGACAAGTGGCTGGCCGCATACAACTCCTTCTCGGTCGCCGGCATGGTGCGGCGCTACCGCATCCTGTTCCAGTCCTACATGATCGACGGCACGCCGACCCTGGCGATCGACGGGCGCTTCCTCACCTCGCCGTCGATCGAACACACCCACACGCCCGCGGGGACGCTGGCGGTACTCAACTACCTGGTCGAGAAGGTGCGCCAGGAACACGCGCACAAGAAGTCCTAGGTCCGCGTCCACGCCGGCCCGAACCCGCGCGCCGCCGGTGCCATGAACGTCTTTCTCACCGGCGCCTCCAGCGGCATCGGCGCGGCGCTGGCGCGGCGCTTCGCGGCCGGCGGCGCCTGCCTGGGCCTGGTCGCGCGGCGCGCCGATGCGCTTGCGCAGCTGGCTGCCGGCCTGCCGGCGACCTGCCACTGCTATGCGCTGGACGTCACCGATCGCCCGGCGCTGCTGGCGGCGGCGGCCGATTTCGAGGCGCGCTGCGGCGGCACCGACATCGTCATCGCCAATGCCGGCATCTCGACCGGCGTGCAGACCGAATTCGCCGATGACCTGCCGGTCTTCGACCAGGTGCTGGCCACCAACCTGAACGCGGTGGTCAGCACCTTCCACCCGTTCATCGGGCCCATGCGGCGGCGCGGGCGCGGCACGCTGGCCGCCATCGCCAGCGTGGCCGGCGTCCGCGGCTTGCCGGGATCCGAGGCGTACTGCGCCTCCAAGGCGGCGCTGATCAACTACGCCGAGAGCCTGCGGGTAGGCCTGCGCGGCAGCGGCATCCGGGTGGTGACGATCGCGCCGGGCTTCATCCGCACGCCGATGACCGCCGGCAATCCGTATCCGATGCCCTTCCTGATGGATGTCGAGGACTTTGCGCCGCGCGCCGCGGCAGCGATCGTGCGCGGCGACCGCTTCCGCGTGATTCCCTGGCAGATGGCGTGGGTGGCGCGGCTGCTGCGCGTGATGCCCGATGCGTGGTTCGACCGCCTGCTGGCGGGGCGGGCGCGCAAGCCGCGGCGGCGCTGAGGCCGTCCGGGGCGCCGACGGGCGCTGCTTGCGGTCGCGCCCTCAGCGCCTGCCGCGTCCCTCCAGCAGCACGCCGGCGGCCTTCAGTTGCGCCAGCTCCGCGTCCGAGAAGCCGTTCTCGCGCAGCACGGCATCGCCATCCTGGGCGAACACCGGCGGCGCGCAGCGCATCGTCGCCGGCGTACGCGAGAACTTGATCGGCGTACCTACCGACGCGATATCGCCGGTCTGCACGACCATTTCCCGCGCCTTGGCGTGCGCCGAGGCCAGCGCCAGGTCGATCGGCTGCACCACGCCGGCCGGCACGCCGGCGCGCAGCAGCCGCTCGGCCAGCACCTGGCCGTCTGACTGCGAGAACGCCTCGGTCAGCGCCTGGCGCAGCGCCACGCGGTTGACCAGCCGGTCGCCGTTGGTCGCAAAGCGCGCGTCGGCGGCAAGTTGCGACTGGCCGAGCACGTCGACCAGGATGTGGAACTGCCGCTCGTTGCCGATGGCGATGAAGATGTCGCCGTTGGCGGTGCTCCATTTGTCGTACGGCGCGACATTCGGGTGGGCATTGCCCAGCGGCACCGGGCGCTTGCCGCTGAGCAGGTAATTGGCCGCCTGCGGGTGCAGCAGCGCCGTTGCGCAGTCGTACAGCGTCATGTCCAGGAACTGGCCGCGCCCGCTGCGCGTGCGCTCCTGCAGCGCCATCAGGACGGCGATGGCCGAGTACATGCCGGTGGCCAGGTCCACCATCGGCGTGGCCAGGCGCACGCCGGTGCTGCCGACCTCGCCGTTGACGCTCATCAGGCCGCTCATCGCCTGTACGACGGCGTCGTAGCCGGGCAGGCCGCCCAGCGGACCGTCGGCGCCGAAACCCGAGACGCGGCAGTGGATCAGCCGCGGAAAACGCTCTTCGAGGACCTCGGCATAGCCCAGGCCCCACTTCTCCATTGTCCCGGTCTTGAAGTTCTCGACCAGCACGTCGGCATCGGCCAGCAGGCGCAGCACCACCTCGCGGCCGGCCGGCACGCTCACGTCGAGCGCCAGTGCGCGCTTGTTGCGGTTGACGCCCAGGTAATAGCTCGCGTCGCGGCTGCCGTCGGCGCGCTCGGCAAAGGGCGGGCCCCAGGAGCGCGTGTCATCGCCCTGCGGCGGTTCGATCTTGATGACGTCGGCGCCGTGATCGGCCAGGATCATCGTCGCGTAGGGGCCGCCGAGCACCCGGGAAAGGTCCACCACCTTGATGCCGGCCAGTGCGCCGGCGCTTGCTGCCGATTGTCGTGTCGTCACGCATGTCCTCCGGAAACCAGGCCGCGCAGGCGCGTGAAGCCGCCCTGCAGGTCCTCGATGAGATCGTCCGCGTCCTCCAGGCCGGCGGAGATGCGGATCAGGCGCGGCGGCGGCACCGGCGGGCACTGGCGTTCGGGATAGGACGGGATCAGCAGGCTCTCGAAGCCGCCCCAGGAATAGCCGCGTCCGAAAAGGCGCATGCCGTCGATGAACGCGTGAAACGCGGGCAGCGGCAGGTTCGGGGCCAGCTCCGCGCCGAACAGCCCGCTGGCCCCGGTGAAATCGCGCTGCCAGAGCGCGTAGTCCGGATCCTGCGGCCAGGCCGGATAGCGGATGCGCACCACCTCGGGCTGCAGCGCCAGGAACGCGATCAGCCGCTCGGCCGTGGCGCGGTGCCGATCCAGGCGTGCGGCCAGCGTGCGCAGGCCACGCAGCGCCATCCAGCAATCATCCGGGCTGGTCGTCAGGCCGTAGCTGCGGATGGCCGAGCGCAGCGGGCCGCTGCACGCCGCGTTGCTGGTGATCGTGCCCAGCAACAGATCGGCGTGGCCGCCGATGTACTTGGTGGCCGCGTGCACGCTGACGTCGGCGCCCAGTGCGAGCGGCCGGCAGTACAGGGGCGTCGCCCAGGTGTTGTCCACCACGGTGACGGCGCCGCGCGCACGCGCCGCCGCGCTGATGGCCACGATGTCCTGCACCTCGAAGGTCAGCGAGCCGGGCGACTCCAGGAACACCAGCCGGGTGTTGGGGCGCAGTTGCACGGCAATCTGCGCGCCGGCGCGCGGATCGTAGAACTCGGCGGTCACGCCGAAGCGCGCCAGCGTCCGCGCGCAGAACGCGCGCGTCGGCCCGTAGACGGCGTCCGGCACCAGGATATGGTCGCCCTGGCCGACGAAGGCCAGGATGGCCGTCGTACAGGCGCTCAGGCCCGAGGGCAGCGCCCAGCTGCGATGGCCGCCTTCGAGAGCCGTGAGCGCGTCGAGGAAAGCGCGGTGCGTGGGGGTTCCATGGATGCCGTAGGTGACCGGCCCGCTGTCGTCGCCCGCCTGGGTGCGCTGGACGCGTTCGCGCATGTCGGCGACGCTGTCGTGCAGCACCGTGGAGCCGCGCTGGACCGGCGGATTGACGAAGCCGGCGTCGTCCGGCCCGCCGTCGCGCCCGAGCGTCACGAGCTGCGTGGCCGGCTTCACGGCCCGCCGCCTGGCGCGGGCCGCGCGCCAATGCCGGGCGACCGCCGGCGCGCCGCCGGCGGCGTGCCGGCGGTCGCCGGGTGCAACTGGCGGTGCGGAGTGGGGAGGCGCAACACGGTGGGCGATTGTAGTACGCGGGCCGCGCCGGTCCGCCGGCGGTTTGCCGCGGTCCGCGCCAGCCGCTAGCATGGCCGGCGCACAATGGCGGCGGCAGGGCCGGGATGTTCCCGGCGGGCGGCAAGGAGCGGCGCGGCATGATGCAGCAGCTGGATTTCGACCTGGGCGAGGACATCGAGGCGCTGCGCGATACGGTGCGCAGCTTTGCCGAGCGCGAGGTTGCGCCGCGCGCCCAGGAGATCGACCGCAGCGACCGTTTCCCCGCGGACCTGTGGCGCAAACTGGGCGCGCTGGGCGTGCTCGGCGTGACCGCACCCGAGGAGCACGGCGGGGCCGCCATGGGCTACCTGGCCCACATCGTCGCCATGGAGGAGCTTTCCCGGGCCAGCGCGGCGGTCGGGCTGTCCTACGGCGCGCACTCGAACCTGTGCGTCAACCAGATCTGCCGCAACGGCAGCGCGGCGCAAAAGCGCCGCTACCTGCCGGGGCTGATCAGCGGCGAGCATGTCGGCGCGCTGGCGATGAGCGAAAGCGGCGCCGGCTCCGACGTCGTCTCGATGCGCCTGCAGGCGCGCGACGAGGGCAGCCATTTCGTCCTCAACGGCAGCAAGATGTGGATCACCAACGGCCCGGACGCCGACGTACTGGTGGTCTACGCCAAGACCGCGCCGGAGCGCGGCGCACGCGGCATCAGCGCCTTCCTGGTCGAAAAGGCGATGCCCGGCTTTTCCGTCGCCCAGCGGCTCGACAAGCTGGGCATGCGCGGCTCGCCGACCGGCGAACTGGTCTTCCAGGACTGCCGGGTCCCGGCCGAGAACCTGCTGGGCGAGCGCGACGGCGGCGTGCGGGTGCTGATGAGCGGGCTCGACTACGAACGTGCGGTGCTGGCTGCCGGCCCGCTGGGCATCATGCAGGCCTGCCTCGACGTGGTGACGCCGTACATCCACCAGCGCCAGCAGTTCGGCCAGGCCATCGGCGAGTTCCAGCTGATCCAGGGCAAGGTCGCGGACATGTACACCAGCCTGTCGTCCTGCCGTGCCTATGTGTACGCCGTGGGCAAGTTCCTCGACCGCATCGGCGCGCATGCCCGCGGCGCGCGCAAGGACTGCGCCGGCGTCATCCTGCTGGCGGCCGAACGCGCCACGTGGATGGCCGGCGAGGTCATCCAGATCCTCGGTGGCAACGGCTACATCAACGACTATCCGGCCGGACGCCTGTGGCGCGACGCCAAGCTGTACGAGATCGGCGCGGGCACGTCGGAGATCCGCCGCATGCTGATCGGCCGCGAGCTGTTCGACGAGACGCGCTGAGCCACACCGTCCGCCGCCATGGATGCCCTACCGAGCAGCGCGGCCGACGCGCGGGCCGACGAGACCGCGGCGCGCTTCGACCATTCGATGCCGCAGCCGCGCGCCATCGCGCGCGCCATCCTCGACGGCTTCGACCTGCACTACCGGCGCTTCCGCTTCGTGGCGCAGCAGGCCAAGAGCCGCTTCGAGCGCGGCGACTGGCTGGGCCTGCGGGCCGCGGCACGCGAACGCATCGACTACTACGACCAGCGCGTCGTCGAGGCCGTGGACCGCATCGAGCACGGCTTCGACCTCCAGAGCCTGGATGACCAGGAGCGCGACCGCCTCTGGCAGGCGGTCAAGCAGCAGTTCATCGCGCAGCTGGCCGATCATCGCCAGCCCGAATGCGCGGAAACCTTCTTCAACTCGGTCTGCACCAAGCTGCTGCACCGGGCCTACTTCCAGAATGCGTTCCTGTTCGTCCGCCCCGGGGTGGCCACCGACTACATGGATTCGGATCCGCCGTCGATCCGCAGCTACTACCCGGCGACGGCGGGGCTGCGCGGGACGCTGCGGCAGATCGTCATCGACCTGGGGCTGGCGGCGCCGTTCGTCGACGTCGAGCGCGACCTGCGCTACGTGCTGCGAGCGATCTGCGCCGCGCATCGGCTGGGCGCACCCAACGCGCTGGTGCGGCCCTTCACGACCGAACCCGACTGCCAGATCCAGGTGCTCTCCAACCTGTTCTTCCGCAACAAGGGCGCGTACCTGATCGGCCGCTTCATCAACGGCACGCGCGTGACGCCGCTGGCCGTGCCGCTGCTGCGCAATGATCGCGGGCAGATCTATATCGACACAGTGCTGTTCGCCGCCGACCTGATCGCCACACTGTTCTCGTTCACCCGAGCGTACTTCCTGGTGGACATGGAGGCGCCGTCCGCGTATGCCGAATTCGTCAAGTCGATCCTGCCGCACAAGCCGGTGTCCGAACTCTACACGATGGTCGGCCTGCAGAAGCAGGGCAAGACCCTCTTCTACCGCGACTTCCTGCACCACCTGCGGCATTCGACGGACCGCTTCGTGATCGCGCCGGGCATCAAGGGCCTGGTGATGACGGTATTCACGCTGCCCTCGTATCCCTACGTTTTCAAGATCATCAAGGACGTCATTGCCCGCCCCAAGGAAACCGACCGGCGCCAGGTGATGGAAAAGTACCGCCTGGTGAAGCTGCACGACCGGGTCGGACGCATGGCCGACACCTGGGAGTACTCCGAGGTGACGCTGCCGCGGCGGCGCTTTTCCGCCGAGCTGCTGCGCGAGCTGCTGCACTACTGCCCGAGCGTGGTCGAGGTGGACGCCGAGACGGTGCTGCTGCGCCACGTCTATATCGAGCGGCGCATGACCCCCCTGAACCTGTACCTGCAGCACGCCAGCGACGCACAGCTGGAGCACGCGATCGGCGAATACGGCAACGCCATCAAGGAGCTCGCGGCCGCCAACATCTTTCCGGGCGACATGCTGTTCAAGAACTTCGGCGTCACGCGCCTGAACCGGGTGGTCTTCTACGACTACGACGAGATCGAGTACATGCTCGACTGCCGCTTTCGCGCCATCCCGCCGGCACCCAACGAGGAGGCGGAAATGTCCGGCGAGCCCTGGTACCACGTGGAACCGCGCGACGTATTTCCGGAGCAGTTCGCGCCCTTCCTGCTGGGCGATCCGCGCATCCGCGCGGCGTTCCTGCGCCAGCATGCCGACCTGCTGACGCCCGAATTCTGGCAGCGGCGCCAGGAACGCATCCGTGCCGGCATCATGGAGGACGTGTTTCCCTATCCCCAGGAACAGCGCTTCGGCAGGGCGATGGCGGAACGCCGATAATCCGTCCCGCGGCGGCGCGGGCCGGACCGGGAACCTGGAGCGAAGGAGGCAATGACTATGGCGACGCAAGGTGGGGATGCGGTGGTCATCGTCGGCGCGGCGCGCACGCCGATCGGCAGCATGATGGGGGCGCTGGGCGCGCTGGCGGCGCCGCAGCTCGGGGCGATCGCCGTGCGCGCGGCGGTGGAGCGCGCCGGCATCGACGGCGCGCGCGTGGACGAGGTGCTGCTGGGCAACTGCCTGATGGCCGGCCAGGGCCAGGCGCCGGCGCGCCAGGCCGCGCTGGCCGCCGGGCTGCCCGTCAGCGCCGGCGCCGTGACGCTGTCCAAGATGTGCGGCAGCGGCATGCGCGCGATGATGTTCGCGCACGACATGCTGGCGGCCGGATCGGCGCGGCTGCTCGTGGCCGGCGGCATGGAAAGCATGAGCAATGCGCCCTACCTCGTGCCCAAGGCGCGCCAGGGCTACCGCTACGGACACGCGACGCTGTTCGACCACATGGCCCTGGACGGGCTGGAGGACGCGTACGAACGCGGCAAGGCGATGGGCGTGTTTGCCGAGGACTGCGTTGCCCGGTACGGCTTCTCGCGCGCCGACCAGGACCGCTTCGCGGTCGCCTCGTCCGAGCGGGCGCTGCGCGCCAACGAGGACGGCAGCTTCGACTGGGAAATGGCGCCGGCGACCGTGCCCGGCAAGGCCGCCCAGACGGTGGTCACGCGCGACGAATCACCCTACAAGGCACGCCCGGACAAGGTCGGCCAGCTCAAGCCGGCATTCCGGCCGGACGGCACCATTACCGCGGCCAATTCCTCGTCGATCTCCGATGGCGCCGCGGCGCTGGTGATGACGCGCGAATCGTTCGCCGCCGGCCTCGGCGCCAGGCCGCTGGCACGGATCCGCGCGCATGCCGTCCACGCCCAGGAGCCCAACTGGTTCACCACGGCACCGGTCGGCGCCATCGCCCGGGTGCTCGAGAAGGCCGGCTGGAGCGCGCAGGACGTGGACCTGTGGGAGATCAACGAAGCCTTTGCAGCGGTTACCATGGCGGCCATGCGCGAATTCAAGCTGCCGCACGAGCGCGTCAATGTCCACGGCGGCGCCTGCGCCCTGGGGCACCCGATCGGCGCCAGCGGGGCGCGGATCGTGGTCACGCTGCTGGGCGCGCTGCGCCGGCGCCAGCTGCGCCGCGGCGTCGCCGCGCTGTGCATCGGCGGCGGCGAGGCTACCGCCCTGGCGGTCGAGCTCTGCCAGGAGACGCCGTGGACCACTGCCTGATCATCGGCGCATCGCGCGGCATCGGCGCCGAGCTGGCGCGCCAGTATGCCGCCGACGGGGTCACGGTCACCGGCACGGTGCGCCGCCCGCAGGATGGCGCGGCCTTGGCGGCCGTCGGTGCGCGGGCGCTCAGCGCCGATCTGCTGCAGCCGGGCTGGGCGGCCGCCCTGGCGCAGGCGCTGGACCGCACGCCGCTCGACCTGGTCATCGTCAACGCCGGAATCTCGGGGCCGCAGTCGACCGGCCTCGAGGCGCCGACGCAGGCCGACTTCGATGCCGTGATGCGCACCAATGTGCTGGTCACGATGCAGCTGGTGCCGCTGCTGGCCGATCGGCTGGCCGCCAGCGGCGGCAAGCTCGTCGTGCTGTCCAGCCGCATGGGTTCGATCGGCAATGCCGGCGATGCCTCCTGGTGGCTGTATCGCGCGAGCAAGGCGGCCCTCAACAGCGTGCTCAAGTCCGCCAGTATCATCCTGGGCGAACGCGGCGTCGTATGCATGGCGCTGCATCCGGGCTGGGTGCGCACCAGCATGGGGGGTCCAAATGCCCAATTGCCGGTGGCCGACAGCGTCAGCGCCATGCGCCGCGTAATCGCCGCCGTCAACCGCTCGCACAATGGCCGCTTCCTGAATTTCAACGGCGAACAGATCGAATGGTGAATCGGCTCCGCGCAGTCGCGCCATCGCGGGCCGCCCGTCAACCCGCACCTCCAACGGAATCGCCATGATCTCTCCCGCGATGATCGCCGCGCTCATCTTTGGCGCCTTCGGCCTGCTGGCGTCGGCGGCCGTCCAGTTCGTGCTGGGCAGCTTTGCCGACGAGGTCGGCGTCAACCGCTGGATCTTCATCGCGGTTCCGGGGCTGCTCGCGATGCTCTTCGCGATGATGCTGTTCCAGGATGCGCGCCGCAAGATCCGCAAGATGGGCGAGTCGGTCTCGCGCGGCATCCTTATCGCGCTGCTGACGTGGATCTCCTTCTCGCTGCTGGCGACGCTGGTGGGCTGTCCGGCGCGCGAAATGGGCCAGTGCTTCAGCCACCTGCTGCTCGCCGCGGGCGTGGTCGGCGGCGGGCCGATGCTGGCGGGCGCCCTGCTCGCCGGACTGGTGACCGGCATGATCATCATCCGCCCGCCGCGCAAGGCGCTGGAGGAGTAATGCGGTGCGCCCGTTACGCACGCCACCATGCCGCCCGGCGCTGATCCGACCGAGCGCTTCGGCCAGCGCGCGGCTGCCTACGCGCGCGCACGCCCGGGGTATCCCGACGCGGCCGTCGCGGCGCTCGCGCAGGCGCTCGGCCTGCGCCCGGGCGCGACCGTCGTCGACGTAGGTTGCGGAACCGGGCTGTCCTGCGAACCGTTCCTGCGCGCGGGCTTCACCGTCATCGGCGTCGAGCCCAACGCGCCGATGCGCGCGTTCGCGCTGGCGCGGCTCGGCGCCACGGGCGGCTTTCGCGCGGTCGACGGCCGCGCCGAGGCCACCGGGCTGGACGCCCATTGCGCCGACCTGCTGGTCGCTGCGCAGGCCTTCCACTGGTTCGACGTGCCCGCCACCCGGGCCGAGGCGCTGCGCGTGCTGCGGCCGCCGCCGCAGGCCGCGCTTCTGTGGAACGACCGGCTCGCCGAGGGCTCGGCCTTCGCGGGCGGCTACGAGGACCTGTTGCGCACGTTCAGCGACGAGTACCTCGAGGTGCGCCACCGCCACGAACGACCGGAGCGGATCGACGAATTCTTCGGCGGGCCGCACTGGCGCAGCATCGCGGTCACGCACAGCGACGACCTGGACCTGGCGCGCCTGGCGGACCGCGTGAACTCGGCTTCGTACATGCCGGCAGCGGACCATCCGCGGCACGCGCCGATGATGGCCGCGCTGCGGGAACTCTTCGCCGCCACCGCGCAGCAGGGCGTCGTGACGATGGCCTTCGAGACCCGGATACTGTTCGGCACCATCCGCTAGCCGGCGACGTCCGGCACGCACCGTGGCGGCGCGTCCGCCGGAGATCCCGCATGCCCGCACCCCTCGTCTTTCATTTCGATTTCAGTTCGCCCTATTCCTACCTGGCCGCCGAGCAGATCGAGGAGCTGGCCGCCCGTCACGGTCGCGCGGTGGACTTTCGCCCGGTGCTGCTGGGGGCGGTGTTTCGCGTCTCCGGTCAGCGGCCGCTGACCGACATTCCGCTCAAGGGCGATTACGCCCGGCGCGACTTCGCACGCAGTGCGCGCTACGCCGGCATCCCGTTTCGCATGCCCGAGCCGTTCCCGGTGTCGACCGTGCAGGCGGCGCGCGCCGTCGTCGCGCTGCTGGACAGCGACGCCGCGCGCGTCGGCGCCTTCGTGCGCGGCACCTTCCGTGCCTATTTCGCGCATGGCCAGGACATCACCGACCTGGCGACGCTCGGGCGGATTGTCCAAACGTGCGGGGCCGACGCCGATGCCGTGATGGCCGCCATCGGACAGGCGCCTGCCAAGGACCGGCTCAAGGCGATCGTCGACGAGGCCATCGCGCACGGCGTGTTCGGCGCGCCCTATATCCTCGTCGACGGCGAACCCTTCTGGGGCAGCGACCGCCTGCCGCAGGTCGAACGCTGGCTGGCGTCCGGGCCCTTCTGAGTTCCGACCGGAACGGCTGCGCGCGCCAGCACACTAGCCGCTACGGATTAGCGACAGCAGTGGGCGCCGGCATGCCGCGGCCGGACGGATTTTTCCGCGGCCTTGCGGTACAGTCGAGCGTCGCCTTCACCGTCGGCGCTGCAGGTGCGAACCCGGCAGCGATCGGCGCCGCCGCCTACACCATGCCTTCCACGACACCTTGGGCTTTCGGTCCGCATTGAACCGCATGGTGCGGCCGGCGCGCAGCCCGCCCGCCGCCCTGCTTGCGCTGTTGGCCGTCGGCTGCGCGCAGACCGGCCCGGCGGGCGGCCAGGATGGCGCCGCGCCGGCGCCCGGCGACGCCGGGCCCGGCGTGCTGTACTCGATGTTCCACAGGGACTTGCCGGTGCCTGCAGGGCGCACCGAGGTGCTGCGGCTGCACGGGCACGGGGTGCAGATCTTCCGCTGCGAAGCGCAGGTGGGCGATGCCCGCTGGTCGTTTCGCCTGCCGGAGGCCGAACTGGACGGCCCCGACGGCAAGCTGGTGGTGCGCCACGGCGTCAACCTGAGCTTCGAGCACGTCGATGGCAGCCGCCTTGTCGGCACCATCGTCGACCACGTTGCGGCGCCCGACGACGGCGCGCTTCCCTGGCTGTTGATCGCCACGAAGTCCTTCGGCGAAGGGGCGCTGGCAGGCGTGAGCCACGTGCAGCGCATCAACACGACGGGCGGCATGCCGCCGGCGCGCTGCGAGGGCTCGCAGGCAGGCCAGATATTGCGGGTGCCGTTCACCGCGGACTTCGTCTTCTACCGCTGATCGGCGCCGCCGGTCGCCGGCGCACGCCGGATTCGCGGCGCGCAAAAGCTTGGGTAATATGGACGGGTGACCACCCCACGCAGAGCCGCGCCACGCCCGCGATCCACCTGGCCCACCGGTGCCACCGCGCGCCTGCGCGCAATCCTGCTGTGCCTGCTTGTGTGGCAGGGGGCCGCGGCAGGCGCCACGGAGTCCTACCTGGGCCGCCCCATCTACAGCGAGCCGGCCACCGGCCTGCAATTGCCGCCGGGCTGCGAGGTCGACCCGTCGTGGCGCGCGGCACTGGCCAATTCCGACCTCGAGATCTGGATCGCGCAGTGCGGCGGCGAACCGCACGCCTGGCTGCTCAAGCGCCAGGTGCTCGAGGTCGTCAATGCCCGCCTGTCGCGCCTGCGCTTCCAGGTGCTGGACGATCGCGCCTTTGCGGGCGAGACGGCCGGCGACACCCTGAGCGTGCAATGCTCGGGGGTGAACGACGAACCGGGCTACGTGGTGCGCGGCGCGCTGTGGCGCGGCGACGGCAAGGAGTTGCGCCTGCGGGGCGCCCGCGGCGTGCTGCGCGTGGACGCGCGCGGCCAGAGACTGGTCGACGCCGAGATCGGCGCGGTGGTCTGCTCGCGCTTTCCCGAGCGCGAGGCCATGATGAAGCGCCTGCAGCAGAGCCACAACTGAGCGGGCAACGGCGCCCGCGGCGACGCTAGCGGCGCTTGATCGTCATGCCGCCGAACGATTGGCAATTGGGCATCAGCGACAGCACGTTGATCGTGACGCGCGCGGGACGGCTGGCCACCCAGTGCACGGCCTCGGCGATATCCTCCGGCGTCAGCGGCTGGGTGCCGGCGTAGGTTGCGCTGGCGCGGTCCCGGTCGCCGGCAAAGCGCACGGTCGAGAACTCCGTGCCGCCGCACAGTCCCGGTTCGATGCAACTCGCGCGCACGCCCGTGCCGATGAGATCGGCATTGAGGTTCTGCGTGAACTGGTGCACGAAGGCCTTCGTCGCTCCGTAGACATTGCCGCCGGGATAGGGAAATTCGCCCGCGACCGAACCGATGTTGACGATCGTGCCGCTGCCCCGCGCAACCATGCCCGGCAGCAGCGCGCGGGTGACATGGACCAGGCCCGCGCAGTTGGTGGCGATCATGCGGTCCCAGTCGTCGAGCGCCGCCTGGTGCGCCGGGGACAGGCCCAGGGCGAGCCCGGCGTTGTTGACGAGGACCTCGACATTCGCGAAATCGCCGGCCAGACCCGCCAGCGCGCCGGCCACCGCGGCATGGTCGGTCACGTCCAGCGCGACTGGCAAGACCTGCCCCGGATGCCGGTCCGCCAGCGCCTGCAGGCGATCGAGGCGCCGGGCACACGCGACCACGCGGTCGCCGCCCTGCAGGAAGCGCTCGGCGATGGCGTGGCCAAAGCCCACGCTGGCGCCGGTGACAAGTACGGTGCGCAAGAGCGATCCTCCCAAAGTGGCGGATGCTAGCGCAGGAATGCCGCCGCGGCGTCGCCGCGCTCAGCGCGGCCGCAGGCACTCGTGCAGCGCGCCCGGACCCATGCAGCAGGAACTGCGCCGCCAGTACAGCCAGGCATAGCGGCCATCGGTGCTGCGCACGACGGGCCGGGGCGAGTCGGGCGCCTGCGGCAGCGGCAGCTGGCCCACGCGAAAGCACGCGCTGGGCGCCGGATAGACCTGCTGCAGCTTGCCCGCCGCGTCGACCGGATAGGGCAATGTGCCCAGCTGCTCGCGCGCGATGCTCATCGCCCGCATTGCCGTCTTGGCCGAATACAGCGGCGGCGTCGGTCCGATGTCGCGCATCTGCCGCGGCACCATCAGGCCCCACCGGCCCAGGCAATACGGCGGCGCGGCGCCGGCATCGAATCCGGCCGCCGCGGCGGCGGCGCAGCGCCATTGCAGCGCCGCGACCTGGATGGCGGGGTCGGCCAGGTCGCGGCAGCCGGTGCGCCAGTTGAACGCGTCGACCTCCGAGGCGTAGACGAGCGTCGGCATGCCGACGCGGGCGGCGGCGGCGGCGACAGCGGCAACACCCGCGGGCACGGGCAGCGGCGCGCACCCGAGGCAGGGCACGCCCGGCAGCGGGCCCGCGGGCAGCGACCACACGTGCGCCTCCGCGGTGTTGTCGGTATCGGACAGCGACGAACTTGCCGTGCCGGCGACGGTCGGCGACAGCAGGTTCGCGAGCGCACCGGCAAGCAGCGAATCGCCGGGGCGGCGGGTGGTCTCGACGAAGGCCACCGGCACGAACTGCTCGACCCGCAGACCGCAGGGCGCACCAGCGCACAGGCACTGGCCGACCACGTGCGCGTCGGCGCACAGCGCATCAGGATGCAGGAAGCGGCCGACGCCGCCGGCCGTGCCGGCCTGCGCGCGGGCGCCTGCCGCAAGCAGCGCGGCGGCCAGCAGCGCGGCGGCGCACGGCACGCCCGCGCGGCGCGGCAACGCAAAGGACATGGTCGACTCCTGCTCACGATGCGGGTGGATTTGCAAGCGCAATTTGCCGCATTTGCACGCCCGCCCGACTGCTGCGCGCAGTACCCGTGCACCGCGCCGGCGCGCCTAGCCTTGCGTCCTGTACGAGGAGCGCCATGGGTCCCGACAATCGCCCCGAAACCGCCCGCCCGGCGCCGCGCCCCCGCGACGCCGGGCGGGCACGGCCTGGCGCGGGCGTCGGCATCGCGCCCAGCGCCTATGCGCGGCGCGCGATCGGGCCATGCACGAGCCGCCGGCGGACGGCGACACTGCGCGCTCCCGTTGGCGCCGCCGCAACTGGCAATTGCCGAAGGAGAACCTCACCATGTCCCTGGCTGCCGCCCGCCGTTCGCCGGAGTCCCCGGCGCCAAGCGCTGCGTCCGCCGCCGCGCTGGCGGCGCCGCATGCCGGCCCGCACCCTGCGCTGCAGGCCCTCTACGCCGAACTGGCAGCGCGCGACCGCGAACTGGCCGAACTGCGGGCGCGCCTCGCAGGCCTGCGCGCGTCCCCGTTCGACGCGGGCGACCCCTGCGCCGGCGAGCGCCGCCCGTTCGACGTGATGGCCGCCATCGAGGCGGCGCTGCGCGCGACCCGCGCCGAACTGGCCGGCACGATCGTCAGCCTGCGCGTGCATCCGTTGCCGGTCTTCGGTTCGCTGGCAGCGGTCACGCAGGTGCTGGTCCACCTGCTGGCCAATGCCGGTGCGGCGATGCACGGAACCGGCCGGCACGGCGTGATCCACATTGACGCCGCAACGGCGGGTCCGCGCGCCCGCATCCGCGTCAGCGACAACGGCCACGGCATCGCACCGGAACGGCTGGCACGGCTGTGCGAACCATTTTTTTCCAGTGCCGGGTCCGGCCTGGGACGCGGCCTGGGCCTTACGGTCAGCAGCGCCATCGTCCGGGCCCATGGCGGCGTGCTCAGCGCCTGCAACCGCCAGCCGCACGGCGCGCGCTTCGCGTTCGACCTGCCGCTCGCGCCCGGCGCGCGGCGCGATGCGCTCGCGGCCCCGCGCACGCACGCCCCGCGGGCCGCCGCCCACCCCCGCACGGAGACGACCCCATGAGCCTGCCCGCCGCCGCCTCGCCCACCACCCGCCCCGCCGCGCCCGAGACCGCACGCGCCGCGCTGGCGGCGCTCTCGCGGCCAGCGGCGGGCGACACCGGCCCCGGGCCGCTGTTGCGCCAGCAGATCGACGACTGGCTGCTGCCGCTGCGGGCCATCGCCGCGGCGCGGATCGACGCCGAGCTGGGCGAGCGCCTGCGGCGCATCGCGCCGCTGCAGCAATGCCTGTACGTGCTCAGCGACCACGGCTGCGCGGGGCTGGAATCGATGCCGCCGCGGCTGCACGGCTCGCTGCCGGCGGAGCTGCAGCGGTCGTATGCGAGCCTGATCCTCGAGCGCGATCCGCTGCTGTCGCGCGTCGGCCAGGAATGGCGCGCGCTCACCGGCACCATCGACGAGCACTGCCGCTGGATCCAGGAGCATTCGCGCAACACCGAGGTGATCAGCACCTGGCTGACGCGCGCCGCGGCCCAGGACACCAGCCACCTGGTGGTCGTGCCGGCCCGCGGCTGGCTCTCGCGCGGCGCGCTGTTCGCGTTCTTCGCGCAACGTCCGCCCGACGCGGCGGTCTTCGCGCTCTTCTACGCCGCCCAGCGGCTGGCCGTGGCGCTCGAATTGCGCTACCGGCCGTATACGGCCGAACTGCTGGCGATGCAGTTCACCGCGCGCGAGCTCGACGTGCTGCGTGCCGGACTCAAGGGCGCGGCCGACGACGCGATCGCGGCACGCCTGGGCCTGTCGGTCGATGCCATCCGGTATTACTTCAAGAAGTTCAAGCATCGCGTACCGCCGGCGATCGGCCATCTCAAGCCGCGCGAGCTCGCGCGGATCCTGCACCACCTCGGTAAACTCTGAGCGGCCGTCGCGCGCCGCCCGCGCGCACCCCGGCGGCCTGGAGGCAAGAACCGGATGGATGATCCCGCGATGCTGCGCTACTCACGCCACCTGCTGCTCGACGACATCGGCATCGAGGGGCAGGAGCGCATCGGCCGCGCCCGCGTGCTGGTGGTCGGCGCCGGCGGGCTGGGCTCGCCCGCGGCGGTCTACCTGGTGGCGGCCGGCATCGGGCGGCTGGTGCTTTGCGACGGCGACGCCGTCGACCTCACCAACCTGCAGCGGCAGATCCTGCACACCACCGACCGCATCGGCATGCCCAAGGCGGCGTCGGCAGCGCTGACGCTGCGCGCGCTCAATCCGCTCGTGGCGCTGGACGTGCGCGAGCAGCGCCTCGGCCCGGACGACCTTGGCGCACTGCCGGGCGACGTCGACCTCGTGCTCGACTGCAGCGACAACCGCGCAACCCGCTACGCGATCAACCGCGCCTGCGTGGCGGCGCGCCGGCCGCTGATCAGCGGCGCCGCCAGCGCGTTTGCCGGCCAGCTGATCGTGCTCGACCTGCACCGGCACGCCTCGCCCTGCTATGCCTGCCTCTTCCCCGAAGGTCCGGGCGAGGACGAGGCCTGTGCCACCACGGGCGTCTTCGCGCCGCTCACCGGGGTCATCGGCGCGCTCCAGGCGGGCGAGGCGCTGCGGCTGATCTGCGGCATCGGCCGGCCGGCGCATGGGCGGCTGCTCAGCGTGGATGCGCGCGACCTGGCGTTTCACTCGGCCGAATTCGCCCCCGACCCCGACTGCCCGGTCTGCGGCACCGCCGCCGCGGCGTCGCGCTGACACTGCGCCTGCAGGGCATCCCAGCCGGCTTCTCCCAGGCGCGCGAGGGTGGCGACATTGGCGCCGTAGATCGCCGCGGCATCGGGAAAGGCCTCGACCGCGCGATCGATGCTCTCCTCGCGCAGCAGGTGCAGCGTCGGATACGGCGCCCGGTTGGTGGCATTGGCAAGGTCGTCCGGCGCGCTGCCGGCAAACTGGAAGTCCGGATGAAAGCCGGCGACCTGGATCGTCCCCTCGAGATCCAGCGCCGCCAGCGCGGCATCGGCGATGTCGAGAAAATCGTTGTACTCGAGGAAATCGCGCAGCGCGCCGGGATGAATCAGCAGCGTGGTCTCCAGTTCCTGCGCGGGCGCGGCGGCCAGCCGCTGCAGTTCCTCGACCAGGCTGGCCAGCAGCGCCTCGGCCTCGGTCGCCGCGCTGACCGCGTAGCGCACCTGCCCCTTGACCTGCGGCGCCTTGGCAAACGGGCACAGGTTCAGGCCGATGACGGCGCGCTCCACCCAGGCGCGGGTGTGGGCGATGACGAATTCGGGATCGGGCAAGTGTGGCCTCGCTGCGCGGCACGCGGTGCCCGCACTGTAGCGCTCCGGGCCCGCGGGCGGCGCGCCGCGGCGGTTCAGCGGGCCGTCAGTGGGGTCCGCCGCTGATTGACGTGCCCTGCTGCATCGACTGCGCCGGCAGTCCGTCGTCCACCGTCAGGCCGGCCCGCTCCTGCGAGGTGATCTTGCCGGTGGACGTCAGGGTGACGCTGCGGGTATGGGTGGCGTCGTCGCGGTAGTCGCTCAGCACCTGGCGCAGAGCTTCGGCGGCATTGGCCGGCGGCGCCTTGGGCGGCGGCGGAGCGGCGGGTGGCAGCGGTGCCGGCCGCTGCGCGGCGGGCTTTGCCGCGGCACTGGCCTGGGCCGCTGGCGCCGCAGCGGCGGCGGCCGGGCGCGGCTCCGGTGCCGGCCGGCGGATCTGCCACGACCGGATGCCGTCGAGCGACCAGGAGCCTTCGTGGGCGAAGAACGCCACGACACCGACCGTCAGCAAGGCCAGTGCAAGGGCGACCAGCGCGCCCCACAGGAGCTGCAGATTCTTGGCCGAGAGTAGGCGCATGATGCTGCCGATTTTCGGATCCGGCGCGGCATTCGATCCGGCGAAATGCGGTGCCGGCGCCGGCGAATTCGCCGCGCCGCGGCCGGGCGGTCAGGCGGCCGGTCAATAATGCGGCGGGATATCGTCGCGCGCATCGCCGGCCGGTGCCGACGCAGCGCTGCGCATCTGCTGGCGCAAGGCCGCGAGCGCCTGGGCCAGCTGGTCGATCTGCTGCTGTTGCCGGTAGACGGTGCGATTGAGGGTCTCGAGCAGGTCGTCCACGAGCGCCAGCCTGAGCTCAAGTTCATCGAGGCGGCCGTCGCCGCCGGACCCCGCTGCCGGCATCACGCGGCGTCCCGGCCGGTGGCGCCAACCACCAGCCGCGTGCCCATGCACTCGACCACCTGGCCCGCACGGATCTTGGCGGTCTTGCGCCCTTCCGCCTGGCCGTCCACCCGCACCAGGCCGGCCGCGACCAGGTGCTTGCCGCGGCCGGCGGAGTCGGCCAGCCCGGCGCATTTGAGCAGGTCGCACAGCGCAATGTGCTCGGCGGACAGCGCGAAGGTGATGGTGGGCACGGGGTTCCTGTTAGCCGGCACGACACGCCCGCGCAGCGCGCCGGCGGCCAGGCGCCATGTTGGACGCCTTCGCGCGCGGGCACAAGGCCCGGAGCACAGGCTCCTAGGAACCGGTGATCCAGGCAATGAACTGGTCGCCGTGGTCGGCCCGCAGCCACAGAGTGGCGCAGGCCGGATCGGCGCAGCGATACGGCGTAAAGGTGATGGCGCGCGGCTCACCGCGCTCGGCGGCCGCCAGGCCGGCGTCCATCACGAAGCCCTGCTCGGCATAGACATGCGGCGGCACGTCGGCGAAGTGCTTGTGGTGATTGAACGCACAGCAGTCCGCGCAGGCCATGCGGCGCTGCCGGAGTTTCTGGGGGGCGTCGACATCGAGGATCATCGGGTTCTCCGGGAGCGGGGCGATGCAGCCGAAGGCTAACGCAGGCGCCGCACGCGCTGCGTCCCGCGTGGCGATTCTTTCGGACTAGCTTGCCCCCGCAGCCGCGCGCCACGCGCGGGCGCATCTACGAGGGAAAAGGGCGCGCTGCCGGGGCGTGGCTGAACGAATCCTGAACCGGCAGCAGGCATGCGTTCAGGCCCCGTTAAAGCGGGGGGCGCACAGTAGCACCGTGTTCAAACCCATACGCAAACCGGAGCTCAACATGACCCAAGCCATCCTGTCCCACATCGAACGCCGTCCCGGCCTGTCGTTCCACGCCAGCCTCGCAATCGGCGCGATGATCGCCGTCCTGTTCGTCGTGACCTTCGCCGGCCTGTCGGCAAGCGCCGCCGCGGTGCGCGCCCATATCGTGCTGCAAGGTGCGGAAGTGATCCTGCTGACCCTGGCCGCCGGCGCGATCGCCAGCGCTGTGCATGCGATCAGCCTCGCGGCTGCCCGCGTCGGCACCGCCGGCAACGCCCAGGCCGCCTGAACTCGGCGATCCTGCACCCGGGGCGCCGCCGGCCCGGCGGCGGCGCCCACCCTTCTAGGGACGGGTCCATTTCTGCAGCCAGGCCTCCACCGTCTGATGCCATAGGAGGCTGTTCTGCGGTTTGAGAACCCAGTGGTTCTCGTCGGGAAAGTAGAGAAACTGGCTGGGAACCCCACGCCGCTGCAGGGCCGTGAATGCCGACAAGCCCTGGTCGAGCGGAACGCGGTAGTCCTTGCCGCCCTGGATGACCAGCATCGGAATGCGCCAGTCGGCAACGTGCAGCGCCGGATTGAAGCGCGCGTAGCTGTCGGGCTGATCCCACGGCGTGCCGCCATGCTCGGCCTCGTCGAACCAGAGTTCCTCGGTGCCGTAATACATCGGCCGGTCGTCGAATGGTCCGTCGTGCGCCACCAGGCAGCGCCAGGGCCCGGCGGCCGGCGCCGGCCAGTTGCCGGCGATCCAGTTGATCATGTAGCCGCCGTAGCTCGCACCCAGCGCGCAGGCCCGGCTGCCGTCGAGGAAGTCGTACGTCGCCAGCGCGGCGGCCCAGCCCTTTTGCAGGTCCTCCAGCGGGCGGTCGCCGGCGTGTCCCAATATTGCCTCGGTGAATGCCTGGCCGTAGCCGGTGGATCCATGGAAGTCGATCGCCACCACCGCGTACCCCGCACCGGCATAGGTCTGGGGATTCCAGCGGTAATGGAATTCGTTGAGCCATGAGCCCTCGGGCCCGCCATGGATCAGGAAGGCCACCGGGTACCGGACGCCCGGCCGAAAGCCCGCGGGCTTGACCACGTAACCCTGCACGCGTTCGCCGTTCCATCCGGCGAAGTGAAAGACCTCGACGGCGCCGAAGGCCACGTCGCGCAGGCGCTGCTCGTTGAGACGCGTCAGGCGCCGCAGTCCGGACGCGGTCACCTGGAAGAGGTCGCCGGGCGCCGACAGCGAGTCGCGCGCAATCACCGTCACGCCGCCAGCGGTCGAGAAGTCGCTGACATTGCCGTCGCCGGCGACCAGGCGCACGGCACCGCTGGCTACGTCGACGGCAAATACCGGGTGGTTGCCCAGGTCGTCCGTGCTGGTGAACAGAGTGCGCCCGTCGGCCGACAGCTGCAGCGGCCCGGCGCTGCGATCCCAGGACGCGGCCACTTCGCGGCGCTGCCCGCTGGCCAGGTCGAGTTCCATGATGCCGAAGCGGTCGGCCTCGTGGCCGGGATGCTTCATCGCCAGGTAGAACAGCTTGCGGCCATCGGCCGAGGGCAGCGGATAGCCGTCCCAGGCGGGGTTGTCGGCCGTCAGGTTGCGCGACGCGGTGGCGCCACTCATCGGCACCACGTACACGTCGAAGTTGGTCGACCACGGTTCATCGCGGCCGGCGATCCGGGCATCGAAATAGACCACGCTGCCATCGGGCGAGATCGTGTACTCGGACGCATCGCCGAAGGGCTTGGACGGCACGTCGCCGTCGATGCCGCGGGTCAGCCAGCGCGGCTCCTTGCGCACCACGCCATCGGCGTCGAACTCGGCGGCGAACAGCTGGGAGCGGCGACCATCAGCCCACGCGTCCCAGTGACGCACGAACAGCCGGTCGTAGAGCACCCCGGAGGCCTTGCGTGCCGCGCGCTCGGCCAGGCGCCGGGCGGTACAGGCCAGATCGGCGCAGTCGGTGAAGACCTCCAGCGCCAGCACGAGGTGGCGGCCGTCGGCGCTGATCCGAAAGCTGCCGACATCGACCGGCAGGTGGGTCACCTCCCGCGCCTCGCCCATGCCCGGACCCAGCGCCCAGACCTGGTCGCTGCCGGACCGGCCCGACAGGAAGTACAGGGCCTTGCCGTCCGGCGACCAGCGCGGCGCGCTGGCGCTGGAGCCGGCCGCGCTCAGGCGTTGCGGCGGGGCGTCCGGCCGCGTGAGATCCAGCGACCACACGCTCTGTTCGGCACGGTTGGCCGCCACGTCGGCGATGCGCAGCGAGTACGCCAGCGTGCGCCCGTCAGGGGCCACCTGCGGCTCGGCGACCCGGTCGAGGGCGACAAGGTCGGTCGCGGTGAATGGACGGTCGGCAGCGGAAGCGCTGGCGGCGACGAGACCGCACAGCGCCGGTGCCACGGCCGCGCAACGAAGCAAGGACAGGATCCGCATGGGCATTCTCCCGAGGTTGGTCGGTCGGGACGCCACCACGCCGGTGCCGGAGCGCGTCACCCCGCAGTGCCACCGGTGTGCCGCCGCCCGAAGCAATGGGGGGCGATGATACTGGCCGCGCGGGCCCGCTAGGAAACCAGGGCGGCGAGGTGCAGGTCGAGCGCCTCGCTGGGCAGCCGGCGAAAACCGCTCTTGGAGTAGCGATGCCAACGGCCGACGACGTAGGCCACGCTCATGGCCGCACGCGCGTTGGCGTCGAAATCGGCGGGCAGTTCGGCCTGCGTGACCGCCACGCGCAGCGACTGCTTGATCGAGGCCTCCACGCGGTCGAAGAGCTGGTTCATGCGATCCTGCAGGCGCTCGTTCTCGTTGACCAGCGCATCGCCGATCAGCACGCGTGTCATGCCGCGGTTGGTCTGCGCGAAATCGAGCAGCATGCGGACGATCTGGCACACCTGCTGGCGCCCGGACGGCTCCTTGCCGGCAATGTCATTGATGAGGCTGAAGATCGTGGTCTCGATGAATTCGATCAGGCCCTCGAACATCTGCGCCTTGCTGGCGAAGTGCCGGTAAAGGGCGGCCTCGGAGACTTCCAGCCGTGCCGCCAGCGCCGCCGTGGTCACCTTTTCGGCGCGCGGATCCTCGAGCATGGCCGCCAGCGTCTGCAGGATCTGCAGCTTGCGGGCTCCGGGCCTGCGGCGGCCACGGCCGGTTTCCGGTTCGAGGTGTTCTGGCGGACGAGTTTGCATGGGTGGCGGTCGCGTGAGGCCACGAATCTACCGGAAACGCCGTGGACGTGGGGGATTACTTACGTGGCCTATGGCGCACCGCAAAGGCAATGCACGACGGCACCGCGACTGCCGGGAACGTAGGCCAGCCAGCCCAGGTCATCTCTGGCCTGGCCGGCCACCGCCCTCAGGACCTGTCCGGCCGGCCCCCGTAGGCCAAGCCCGTCGATGGCCGCCTGCGTGGCAGCGGTGGGCAGCGATGCCAGCAGCCGATACCAGCCCTTCGGTTCGGCTTCGATGTAGGACACCCGGTACCCCGCGTCGAGCTTGGCCAGGCTGGCCGCGGATCGGACGGCCAGCGGCAGGCCGCCCAGGTCGTCCACCAGGCTGCGCTCGCGCGCCTGGCGGCCGGTCCACACGCGTCCCTGGGCGATCTCGGCGACCTGTTCGCGGGGAATCTGGCGCGCCTGCGATACGCGCCCCAGGAACTCGCCGTAGACGTAGCCGATGGTGCTCTGGATCACGGTCGCCAGGCGCGGATCGATCGGTCGGCGCAGGTCGCCCGCCCCGGCCAGCCAGGTGGTGGTCGCACCGCCCGTATGCACGCCGAGCTTCTCCAGCGAACGGTCGACGGTCGGGAAGATGCCGAACACGCCGATCGATCCGGTGATCGTCGCCGGATCGGCGATCACGCGGTCGGCCGATGTCGTGATCCAGTAGCCCCCCGACGCGGCCACGTCGCTCATCGAGATCACCACCGGCTTGCCCGCCTGGCGCGTGAGTTCGAGTTCGCGGCGGATCAGCTCCGAGCCGAACGCGCTGCCGCCGCCGGAATCGACGCGCAGCACCAGCGCCTTGACCGCGTCGTCCTCGCGCGCCTTGCGGATCAGCTCGGAGGTGGACCGGCCGCCGATGGCGCCCTGCGGTTCATTGCCGTCGGAGATCGTGCCGGCGGCGACGATGATGCCGACCGTGCGCGCGCGGTCGCCGGTCTCGGGCAGGCCGGCGCGGTACTCGTCCGCCGACACCTGGCGGAAGGTCTTGTGCTCGGTGTCGGGCTTGCCGCGCTGGACCATCAGCGCCCGCAGTTCGTCGCGCGTCTTGAGTCCGTCGACCAGCTTCTCGTCCAGCGCGAAGCGGGCGGCATTGCCGCCGGTGGCGGCCAGCCGCGCCGGCGCGGCATCGATCAGGCCACCAATGGTGCCCGCCGGCAGGTGCCGCGCCGCCTCGACCTCGCCCGTGTACACGGACCAGGCATCGTTGAGCCAGAAGCTGTCGGCTTCCATGGCCTCCCTGGAGGGGCCATTGACGGTGAACGGTTCGACGAAGCTCTTGTACTTGCCGGCGCGGAATACATTGACCGTCACGCCCAGGCGCTCGAGCGCATCGTGGTAGTAGTTGCGATAGCCGCCGAAGCCGGTCAGCAGGACCGAGCCCATCGGGTGAAGGTAGATTTCGTTGGCGCGCGCCGCCAGGTAGTACTGGCGCTGGTCAAGCGACGAGGCCCAGGCGACCACCGTCTTGCCGGTGGCCCTGAAGCGGTCGAGCGCCGCGGCGATCTCATGGAGCTTGGCCATGCCGGCATGCCCCATGTCGTCGAGCAGCAGCACGATGCGCGCGATGTGGCCGTCGGCGGCGGCCGCGTCGATGGCCGCGACCAGGTCGCGCAACTGGGTCTCGCGGCTCTCGCCCCCGAGGGCCTCGGCAAACTCGGCCTCGCGCGCGCTGCCGGTGAATTCCTCGACGACGTCGCCCTTGATGTCGACGACCAGCGCCGTGTCCTCCTGCAGGCGCGGCCGCGAATTGCCGGAAAAGAACACGGCCAGCACGAAGGCCGCCAGCACGAGAAAGATCACGTTGACGACCAGGCGGCGGGTGCCGTCGATGACGCGGTACAGGAAACCCAGGGACCGGCGGATCCATCCGGGGCGCTTTTCGGGCATGGCAAACTCCATGATGCGGCAGGCGGTGCGGTGTGGCCGCGGCAGGCGGCGGGCGAGTCGCTAGCTTACCCGGGGCAGATTACCCCGGCCGGACGCGGCGCAGCCGCGCCGCGAGCGCGGGCAACTGCTTGACGGAACGGATCCGCCCGGACAGGTAGGCGCCGCCGGCGAGCCGCCGCGGGCCCGCCCGGTTGCGCCGGTCGACGCGGATCGCGGCGAATCCGGCGGCGCGTGCGGCCTTCAGGTTGGCCGCATTGTCGTCGACCAGGACGGGGCGGGCGGGCGGCGTGCGGCCGCCCAGCCCCTCGCGAACCAGCACGGCGCGGAACATGGACCGCGACGGCTTGGGCCGGTATTGGCCGTGCACCCGCATGTGCTCGACGGCATAGCGCGTGGCGATGTGGCGGTGCAGGCCGATGCCGCGCAGCACCTGCCCGGCGTAGTCCAGCGGGGCATTGGTCAGCAGCACCTTGCGATCGACCAGGCGCCGGCCCAGGAAAGCCAGGCCGCGCTCGGCGCGCAGCAGCGCGGCGACGTCGAAATCGTGGGTATCGCGCAGGAAACGCTGCGGGTCGACGCGGTGATGCCGCAGCAGTCCCACCAGGGTCGCGCCGTAGCGCAGCCAGTAGTCGCGGCGCAGCGCATCGGCGGCCGGGCGTTCCAGCGCGAGGTGCCGCTGCACGAAATCGGTCATGCGCGCGTCGATGGCGGCAAACATGGCGTGCGAGGCGTCGTGCAGGGTGTCGTCCAGGTCGAAGAACCACACCAGCGGCACGCGGCGCCGCGGGTGCGGCGCGCTGGCGGCCGGCGACCGGCTCAATTGCGCCGGATCATCGTGCCGACGCCCTGGTCGGTGAGGATCTCGAGCAGCAGGCAATGGTCCACCCGTCCATCGATGATGTGCACCGCGTTGACGCCCTTGCGCGCGGCGTCGATGGCCGACGAGATCTTGGGCAGCATGCCGCCGGAGATCGTGCCGTCGGCGAACAGCGCGTCGATGCGCTGGGCGGTGAGGCCGGTGATGAGGTTGCCCTGCTTGTCCAGCACCCCGGGCGTGTTGGTCAGCATCACCAGCTTCTCGGCTGCCAGCGTCTCGGCGATGGCGCCGGCCACGGTATCGGCATTGATGTTGTACGAGAGGCCGTCGGCGCCCACGCCGATCGGGGAGATCACCGGGACGAAGCCGTCGTTCTGCAGCGTCTTGACCACCGCCGGATTGACCGATTCGATCTCGCCGACCTGGCCGATGTCGTGCAGCGTGCCCGGCGCCTGCGGGTCGGCGACCTGCATGCGCCGGGCGCGCATCAGGCTGCCGTCCTTGCCGGTGAGGCCGACCGCCTGGCCGCCGAAGCGGTTGATCAGCATGACCAGTTCCTGCTGCACCTGGCCGGCCAGCACCCATTCGACGATTTCCATGGTCTCGGCATCGGTCACGCGCAGGCCGTGGAGGAACTCGGACTTCTTGCCGACACGGCCCAGCGCCTCGTCGATCTGCGGACCGCCGCCGTGCACGACCACCGGCTTCATGCCAACCAGCTTGAGCAGCACCACGTCGCGGGCGAAGCTCTCCTTGAGCCGCGGGTCGATCATGGCGTTGCCGCCGTACTTGACCACGATGGTGCGGCCGTGGAAGCGCTGGATGTACGGCAGCGCCTCGGTCAGGATGGCGGCGGTCAGTTCCGGGGGGTGGCGGGGTCGGGTCATCGGGGGCGGCTTGTGCGGCGCAAGTGTAGCAACACGCGCGCCATGTTCCGCGGCGTCGCGGCCGGCGGCGCGGCTACAGCACGTAGCGCGACAGGTCGTCGTCAACCGACAGTTCGTGCAGGCGGGCGTCAACGTACGCCGCGTCGATTACCACGTCCCGGGGGCCGCGCGTGCCGGCATCGAAGGCCACTTCCTCGAGCAGCTTCTCCATCACCGTATGCAAGCGGCGGGCGCCGATGTTCTCGGTGCGCTCGTTCACCGTGCACGCTATCTGCGCCAGGCGCGCCACGCCCTCCAGGGTGAACGCGAGGTTCACGCCGTCGGTGGCCAGCAGCGCCTGGTACTGGCGCGTCAGGCAGGCATCGGTCTGCGTCAGGATGCGTTCGAAATCCGCCGCGCCAAGCGAGTCGAGCTCGACGCGGATGGGAAAGCGGCCCTGCAGTTCGGGCATCAGGTCGGACGGCTTGGCAAAGTGGAATGCGCCGCTGGCGATGAACAGGATGTGGTCGGTGTGCACCATGCCGTACTTCGTATTCACCGCCGTGCCCTCGACCAGCGGCAGCAGGTCGCGCTGCACGCCCTGGCGCGAGACGTCGGCGCCCTGGGTCTCGGAGCGGTTGGCGATTTTGTCGATCTCGTCGAGGAACACGATGCCGTTGGCCTGCACCGATTCGAGCGCCCGCGCCCGCACGGCCTCCTCGTCGAGCAGCTTGCCGGCCTCTTCGTCGGCCAGCAGGCGCAAGGCCTCGCGCACCGCGGTCTTGCGGGCGTGCCGCCGCGCGCCGCCCAGGCTCTGGAACAGGCCCTGCAGCTGCTGTGACAGCTCCTGCATGCCGGGCGGCGTCAGCACTTCCATCGGCGGCACCGGCTGGGGCACGTCGATCTCGACCTCGCGCGCGTCGAGCTGGCCCTCGCGCAGCCGCTGGCGCAGCCGCTGGCGCGTGGTCGCCTGCGCGTCGGCCCGTTCGCGGTCGGCGCCGGTGGCGCCGGTCGCCAGCAGGATGTCGAGCAGCCGCTCTTCGGCGGCCTCCCCGGCGGCCGCGCGCACGGCGCGCAGCGCCGCGTCGCGCGCCTGCGTCATGGCGATGTCGGTGAGGTCGCGGATGATGGCGTCGACATCGCGCCCGACGTAGCCGACCTCGGTGAACTTGGTGGCCTCCACCTTGATGAACGGGGCGTCGGCCAGCCGGGCCAGGCGCCGCGCGATCTCGGTCTTGCCCACGCCGGTGGGCCCGATCATCAGGATGTTCTTCG